>JAYVVB010000264.1:0-3047 GCA_043787455.1 Rhizobacter sp. | reverse complement strand
CCGTCAGGTCGATTCCTCGGCGGCAAGCCGTCCGGGCTGTCTCGCCCCAGCTTCGCAGCGGAACGGGTTTCGATGAGCAATTCGAGCAACGGCGAAAAGCACGCGCGGGACGCTTCGAACCCCCCATCGTCTAGTCCCGAGGAGTGGCCGGCGACCCGCGCGGAGAACGCTTCCCAGGAAGAGCTCGACGAGTGGCAGGCGACGCGCATGCAGGCCCGTCAGCCCTCGGGACTCGGCGAGTGGCGCGTCCCCCAGGGCCCGGCCGGCGGCACGCCCCTCGAATCTGACCGGACGTCTGGCCGTTCCCGCAACAGCCTCGAATCACCCGACGCATGGGCCGCCACGCGCGCCCAGACCGCGCTCGCGACCCAGATCCTCGAAGACGAGAACGACTACCTCGCGACCGAGAAGGAAGAGGTCGGCCGGCAGATCGGCGGCAACGAGCGCGAACTGTTCGTCTCGTGTGCGCCGGCCGAGGCCCTGCAGCAGCAGTTCGAGCATCTGCAGCCCAACTTCATCGCCGTCCACGACCTCGCCACCTCGTCGTCGCGCAAGCTCCTCACCGGCATCGCCGCGGCCAGCGGACGCGCGGTGCAACGTCTCGTCATCCGGCGCCAGGGCTACGGCACGGCACTGGCAACGCTCGAATTCGTCGAGCTGCCGACCGCCGACAACCAGCTCCTTCGCCTCTACACAACCGAGGCCGATGCCGACACGGCGTCGCGCCACGCGATCGCCCGGATTCTGCTCGCCTACAGCCGGCTCGGCGTGATCATGGTCGGCGAGCTGCCGAGCCATGCCATCGGCACAGCGCTGAAGCCCTTGCACGACGACATTCTCACCGGTCCCTGGCCGAACCGGAATCTGCTCCTCCTGCCGCTCGCATCGGCGAGCACGCTCGTGTCGCACGGCCTCGATCTCGGCCGAGGCACCGGCGTGGCCGTGCGCACCACTCCGCAGGTCGCCCGTCCGGCCGATGCTTGGGGCTTCATCACCGGCACGTGGAGCAGGCTGCGCGAACAGCTTCCCGCCGACGGCCGCGCCGTCCCCGAGCTCGGCGCCTTCAAGGCCCCGGCCTATCAGCCCAAGCGGCCGCCGCACGCCACCGGCCTGCCGTCGGGCGATACCTTGCCGATGGAAGATCCGCGTCCGCCGATCCTGACGATGCGGCCGATGCCCGCGATCTCGACACCGACATTTTCGGCGACCATGCCCTCGACGCTGATCGAGCGCTACGTCAAGCAGCTGAGCGAGCTCAACGGCGTCATCAGCTGCTGCGTCTTCGAGGTGCAGAGCGGTCGCCCGGTCGCGCATGCCGGTGCAAATCCAGGTTCGACCGAGCTGTCGTTGCACGGCAGCACGCTGATCGCCGCGATGATGGCGGCAAGTCGCGGCCTCGGCTTCGGCCACGCCCTGCCCGAGGCGGCGATCTCGCTCGGCTCGCATCACCTGCTGCTGCGCGGTGTGCCGAAGAACCCCGGCCTGGCGATGCACGCCGTCCTCGACAAGGCCAGCGCGAACCTGACGCTGGCGCGCCTTCAGGTGCTGCGCATGGACTCGCTCTTCGAGGAAGCGCAGACGGCCTGACGAGTCCCGCGGGCCCGCGCGGCCAGGCGCTTCAGTGGACGACGCGCTCGAAGACGAACCGACCGTCCTCGTAGTCGACCGGGATCACGTCCTTCGGGCCGAAGCGCCCTTCCAGGATCAGCTTGGCGACCGGATTCTCCAGGTCGCGCTGGATCGCCCGCTTGAGCGGGCGAGCGCCGAATACCGGATCGAAGCCGGCCTTGGCCAATTGCTCCAGCGCACGCGGCGAGACCTCGAGCTTCATGTCCATCTTCTCGAGACGAGACGCGAGCACCTTGAGCTGGATCCTGGCGATCGCCTGGATGTTCTTCTGGTCGAGCGCGTGGAAGACGACGGTTTCGTCGATCCGGTTCAGGAACTCGGGCCGGAAGTGCTGCTTGACCTCCGTCCAGACCGCGGCGTGGATCGCCTGCGAGCTCTGTCCGACCATCTGCATGATCGTCTGCGAGCCGAGGTTCGAGGTCATGACGATGACCGTGTTCTTGAAGTCGACAGTGCGGCCCTGGCCATCGGTGAGACGACCGTCGTCGAGCACTTGCAGAAGCACGTTGAAGACGTCCGGGTGCGCCTTCTCGACCTCGTCGAGAAGCAGCACGCTGTAGGGCTTGCGGCGGACCGCTTCGGTGAGGTAGCCACCCTCGTCGTAGCCGACGTATCCGGGCGGCGCACCGATCATGCGCGCGACCGAGTGCTTCTCCATGAATTCACTCATGTCGAGCCGGATCAGGTGATCCTCGCTGTCGAACATGAAGCCGGCGAGCGCCTTGCAGAGCTCGGTCTTGCCGACGCCGGTGGGGCCGAGGAACAGGAACGAGCCGGTCGGGCGGTTCGGGTCCGAGAGACCCGAGCGCGAGCGCCGGATCGCGTCGGAGACCGCCTTGATCGCCTCGTCCTGACCGACGACGCGCTCGTGCAGCTTGGCTTCCATCTGCAGCAGCTTGTCGCGCTCGCCCTGCATCAGCTTGGAGACGGGAATGCCGGTCGCGCGCGCGACGACCTCGGCGATCTCCTCGGCACCGACGAGCGTGCGCAGGAGCTGCGGATGGCCGCCGTCGACACTCTTCTTCTGCTCTTTGGCCTGCGCTTCCTTGAGCTTTCTCTCGAGCTCGGGAAGAGACTCGTAGCGGAGCTTGGCGACCTTGTCGTATTCGCCCTTGCGAGTCAGCTCCTCGATCTGGAAGCGCATGCGATCGATCTCCTCGAGCATCAGCCCCGAACCTTGCGCGGCCGCCTTCTCCGCCTTCCAGACCTCGTCCATGTCGGCGATCTCGCGCTGGACGCGGGCGATCTCTTCCTCGATCAGGTCCAGGCGGCGCCTGGAGGCCTCGTCCTTTTCCTTGACCACTGCGGCACGCTCGATCTGCAGCTGGATCAGCCGGCGATCGAGCTTGTCGAGCACCTCGGGCTTGGAGTCGATCTCGATCTTCACCTTGGCCGCGGCCTCGTCGATCAGGTCGATG
>JAYVVB010000263.1:0-2688 GCA_043787455.1 Rhizobacter sp. | reverse complement strand
GTCGAACTGAATCAGGTTGGTGAGCATCTGCTGGCCGTCGGGCGATCGGAACTGCCGCTTCAGCCCCGAGACGACTCCCTCCGAGACCGACGGACCGATGCCGAACGGGAAGCCGACGGCGATGACGCGGTCGCCCGAGGCGAGGTCGGCGGTGGAGCGCATCGTCGCCGCCTCGAGGTCGTCGGGGATGGTCTTGGCGCGCAGCACGGCGAGGTCGTTCTCGGGCTGGGTGCTGAGGACGACCGCGTCCGACTCCGAGCCGTCGAAGAACGTGACGCGGACCTTCTTCGCCCCGCTGACGACGTGCAGATTAGTGAGGATGGTGCCGTTGTCGATGATGACGACGCCGGTGCCGATGCCGCGCTCGACGCTGCCGTTCTCCTTGCCGTTCGAGCCGTCGTCGCCTTCAGTCATCAGGCCGACGACGCGAACCACGGACGGGAAGATCGAGTCGTAGGCGCGCGACGCCGGCGAGACCAGCGGCTTGTCCTCGATCGACTGGCGAATGCCGGCCTCGATCTGCTCGAAAGTCAGTGGCGCCTTGGCGTTGAACGTCGGCCCGAGCCACCAGATCGCCGCGGCGAGCGAGATCACGGCGAGCGCCCAGAGCCGGCGCTCGTGGCGCAGCAGCGTTGTCACCGCACGCGACCGCCGCGGGCCAAGCGCCACCGCCTCGGCGCCATTCGGCGCAGCGGACGCCGGTTCGGTCGCGGACTCGACGGGGCGGTGCGAACGGCTGTACAGCGGGACTCGTTTCATCGGGGTCATCCGGGCCGCGACGGGCCGGACATCAGGCTACGCAAGACTTGCGCCGCCACAGCCGTCGACCTTCGTCGCTACGGTAGCACGGCGGCCAGGACTTGTCAGAGGCGACCGGCTTCGCGCGGAGCGAGGCATGATCGCGCGGATGTCAGAGTCGCCATCGTCGGATCGAGCACGCTGCGCGAGCGCGCGGGAAGTGGGCGGCGAGGACGACGGCGCCCCCTCGTGGATCGACACGCACTGCCATCTCGACGCTGCCGAGTTCGACGCCGACCGCGACGCCGTGATCGAGCGGGCGCGCGCCGCGGGCATCGCCCAGATCGTCGTGCCGGCCGTCGATGCCGGCAATTTCGCACGAGTTCGTGAGCTGGCGCATCGCTACCGCATGTCGTACGCGCTCGGCATCCACCCGATGTGCACCGATGACGCCGCCGACGGCGACCTCGACGTCCTGCGCGCCGCGCTCGAGCAGCATCGCTACGACCCGCGCCTGGTCGCGGTCGGCGAGATCGGTCTCGACCACTTCATCGCCGGGCTCGACCGCGAGCGTCAGGCGCGCTTCTTCTCGGCCCAGCTCGCCCTCGCCGCCGAGTTCGAGCTGCCGGTGCTGCTGCACGTGCGCCGCGCCGTCGACACCGTCCTCAAGCATCTTCGGCGTCGCCCCGGCCGAGGCGGCATCGCCCACGCCTTCAACGGCAGCGAGCAGCAGGCCGAGGCCTTCATCGCACTCGGCTTTCGCCTCGGCTTCGGTGGCGCGGTCACCTTCGATCGCGCCCTCAAGATCAGGCGCGTCGGCCAGACCGTGCCGATCGATGCGATCGTGATGGAGACCGACGGCCCCGACATCGCGCCGCAGTGGCTCTATCGCACGGCCGGGGCGCGCGCGGCAGGCGCGGCCATGCGCAACGAATCGGCCGAGCTCGCGCGCATCGGCGCCGAGCTCGCGACGTTGCGTGGCGTCACCGCCGCCGAGCTCGCCGCCGCGACCAGCGCCAACGCCTTGCGATCGCTGCCGCGCCTGGCCGCGCTGATGGCCGCGACGGCATGAGCGCAAAGAAGGGCGAGCCGCTGCCGGAAGTGACGATCTCCGAATCGGACGGCGTTCGCTACCTGCACCTCGGCACGCCCTGGATCCAGGGCGCGATGCGCATCGACGAGCCGCTCGCGATCGATCTCGAGTACGTGCGCCGGATGATGGTGTGGATGCTCGCCGTCGACGCCGCCACGCTCGCCGACGCGCACGCCGTGCAGCTCGGCCTCGGCGCTGGTGCGATCACGCGTTTTTGCGCGCGGCGCCTGAAGATGCGCACGACCGTCGTCGAGCTCAATCCGCGCGTCGTCGACGCCTGCCGGATCTGGTTCCGCCTGCCGGCGCCGTCGGCGCGATTCAAGGTGATCGAGGGCGACGCGCTCGACTACGTGACGAACGTCGAGCATCGCGTGACCGCCGACGTGCTCTGCGTCGATCTCTACGACCACGAAGCCGCGAGTCCGGTGCTCGACAGCGCCCGTTTCTATCGCGCCTGCTTCGATCTCCTTGCCGACGGCGGCGTCATGACCGTGAATCTGTTCGGCCGCGATGCGAGCTTCGAGACCAGCTTCGAGCGCATCGCCGCCGCCTTCGGCGCGGACAGCGTTCTCTCGCTCAAGCCGACGCGCGAGGGCAACACGGTCGTGCTGGCGATGAAGCATGTCACGTTACCCGCCCGGGACGAGCTTGCCCGACGTGCCGAAAACATCGAAACTCGGTGGCAGCTGCCGGCGCGCAAATGGCTGCGCATGATGCGGCCGGCCGGCCTGGCCCAATTGCCCAACGACACTCCCGAATGAAACCCAAGATCGCGCCCACGGAACCCGGCAAGGAGGCCGCGGCGCTCCGATCGGTGCAGCGCGACCTCGCCGCGGCCAGCACGCGATCGATCGCGC
>JAYVVB010000262.1:0-4105 GCA_043787455.1 Rhizobacter sp. | reverse complement strand
AAATCCCATTGTTCACTCCCGTCGAGGTTGATCGAGGAGAGATCGTACTGACGAAACGGAAGAATGGCGAATGCCGATTGAGCGCCTTGGGGGAGGGGGACGGCGATGTGGCCAATAGGCCCCCGTCTGAGTCGAGCGGCCTCTCGTTGCCCGCCAAGCGTCGTAGCAACATCAAGGCTTTTGCGGGAGCCGTCATGGAACAGAGCCCTGAACAGGGCTGCACCGACCTATTACGCCACCTGGCAAGTCCTGCGGGGACTGATTCGGAGGTTCTCGCGAGCATGTTTCGCGACGTCGAGCGTATGCACTCGAGGGTCAGATCACGGACTGGCAGTTGCAGAACGCGCGAGAGGCGTACGCCCGGACTCCGGGCAGCAAGATGGCTGAAGCCGCCGACTGGGCCCTGGACAAGGCGAAGGAAGGTCTCCACGCCGGCGCTGATCTGGTTCGCGACCGCACCAGGGCGGCGGTGACGACGTACACGCAGCAGGACCCTGTACGAGCGATGCTGATCGCCGCCGGCACCGGCGCGCTCTTGATGGGGCTTGGCGCGGTGCTGGCTCGGTCGGGAGCGCGGAAGGTCCGATGCCAAGTGCGGGGATGAATGGCTTTACGCGGCGAAGAGGTCGTCCGGTCTGAAACCACGGCTCGCGACGCAACCCCTTGAAGACCATCCGGGACGATTTGGAATGCGGCGCGCAGGCAGGTTGAATGTCAGCTATCGAGCTATCGCGCATTTCAATCTGCTGATCGAATGTCGCTCATGGGGTCGCTGGCTGGCGCTCCGAGTTCCGACTACGTGACACGGGAGCCTGCCGTTCACCATCGGCCCACCCAACGGCTGACGCTCGCGTAGGCCGGGACCCGGCCAGTAGCGGTCGATCGCGAACGACCGCTTGCGGGCGGTGGGGGCGTACCAGTTCCGCCGAGACCTGCTCCGTCCACGTAGACCCATTCTGATGCCGTGGCGGGATTGACGATCGCTTTGCGCTTTAGTCAGAGTCAGGGATGCTCAGGAAACGGAGTCCGGTGCGGCCGACTTGACTCCTTACGACATGAGCGCACAGTCGTCGTCGCGGTGGAGTTCCGCGCTCGCTTGAAGGAGGTTCTATGTATGCCGTTCTGCGTTGTCTCCCGCTCCTCGTCGCGCTCGCCGTGCACGCGTCCGCCTATGCCGACGACGACCATGCCCACGTGCATGGCGACCACCTCGGCAAGGTCTCGTTCCCGACCAGTTGCGACCCCAGGGTGCAGCCTGCGTTCGAGCGCGCCGTGGCGATGCTCCATTCGTTCTGGTATTCGGCCGGCGAGCAGGCTTTCCGCGACGTGCTCAAGTCCGATCCCGGCTGCGCGATCGCGACCTGGGGCATCGCCTCGATCCTGATGTCGAATCCGCTGGCCGGCCAGGGGGCGTCGCCGAAGGGCGCCGAGTCGGCGCAGGCGGTGCTCGAGGAAGGGCGCCGCATCGGCGCCAGGACCGAGCGCGAGCGCGGCTACATCGACGCCGTGGCCGCGTACTACCAGGATTTCGCCAAGCACACCGAGCGCGAGCGCCAGGTCGCACGCGCCAACGCGTACGAGGCGCTGGCGCAGCGCTATCCGGCCGACGACGAGGCGCAGATCTTGTTTGCGCTCTACACCGCCGGGACGCAGACCCAGGCCGACCAGACCTACGCCGCCTACCTGAAGGCCGCGGCCATCCTCGAGGGCCAGTTCGCCAAGTACCCGGACCATCCGGGCGTGGCGCATTACCTCATCCACAGCTACGACGCGCCGCCCATCGCCGCCAAGGGGCTCGTCGCCGCGCGCCGCTACGCCGGCCTCGCCCCCGACGCGCCGCACGCGCTGCACATGCCCTCGCACATCTTCACGCGCGTTGGGGCGTGGCAGGAGTCGGCCGCGACCAACCTGCGCTCGCGCGAGGTCGCCAGAGCCGGCAATGAGCCCGACGAGGCCTACCACGCGTCCGACTACATGGTGTATGCGTACCTGCAGCTCGCGCGCGATGCCGAGGCCCGCCGCGCCATCGACGAGGCGATGAAGGTGCAAGGCACCACCCCGCGCTTCATCGCACCGTACGCCATCGCAGCGATGCCGGCGCGCTACGTGTTCGAGCGCGGCGCCTGGTCGGAGGCCGCGGCGTTGCGGCCGCTCGGCAGCAGCTATCCGTTCGTCGTGGCGATCACCTATTTCGCGCGCAGCGTCGGCGCGGCGCGCAGCGGCGATCTCGCCGCGGCGCGCCAGGATGCGGCGCAACTGCAGACCCTGCAGGCGGCGCTGGCGACGGCCAACAACACCTACTGGGCGACCGAGGTCGAGGTGCAGCGACTGGCGGCGACGGGGTGGATTGCGCTCGGCGAAGGCAATGCCGACGAGGCGCTGCGGCTCATGCGCGGCGCGGCCGACCTCGAGGATCGCAACGAGAAGCACATCGTGACGCCGGGGCGCATCGTGCCAGCGCGCGAGCTGCTCGGCGACATGCTCGTCGAGGTCAAGCAGCCGGGCGCGGCGCTCGTCGAATACGAGGCGTCGCAGCAGCGCGAGCCCAATCGCTTCCGCAACTACAGCGGCTCGGCGCGCGCCGCCGAGATGGCGGGCGACCGCGCCAAGGCCGCGGCCTACTCCCGCAGGCTGCTCGAGCTCGCCCAGGGTGCCGATGGTGCCCGGCCGGAGCTCGCGAGCGCGCGGATGCTCGCGCAGCGCTAGTCGGCGACGCGGCACCGATCCGGCGGCGACAACGCCTATGGTGCCGCGTCCAGCAGCCGGGGAGCGGTCGCTGCGGCCTTAGGAGGTCCGCCTCCGGCCAATTGTTATCATCTGCGACTGACCGCTTTGCGGCGGCGGGTCTCGAATCCGTCCCTCAAACGATCCGGCTTTGACCCTTCCCTTGCCAGTAGCGATCGCGCAGAGGGCGCTTATAAAGCTTGCCTGTGGGCAAGCGTGGCAATGCGAGAGTGAAGTCAATGGATCGGGGGCACTTCATCGGCGCCAAATGCATACGGCAGAACGCCATGAGAGTTTCCGCGAAGGCATCGTTGCCCTCGACCTGAGGCATCGGTCCGACGACGGCCTTCACCTTCTCCCCGAGGTCGTCGTTTGGTACGCCAAAGACTGCAGCATCGGCGACATCCGGATGTGTTGCGAGAAGGTTCTCGCACTCCTGCGGATAGATGTTGACGCCCGCGATGACGTGGCACGAATGGGCTCTGGTGTTCGAGCGCGAGGTCTAGGAGCTCCAGTTCACTACGCGCGAAACGTCAGCCAATGTCCGAGCGCAATTGGCATCAGACATGCATTTCCCCTGACAACTCCACGAGGCGGTCTCGCTGGCAAGGCGCAATTGTTTACGCACCTCCCAGCACCTCGGCAATTTCGTCCGCGATCGCCTCAACCCCTTTCGACGAAGGCGAACATAACTTGTCGGCAAGCGTCGGCGATCGGGCGAGAAGTTCTCCAATCGTCATGTCATGTAGTACGGGAAGGATGACTTTGTGCCCATGCATCTCCTTGGCGACAAGACCGTCCAGTTCTTTCTGTGGCTACTCCTTTGCGAAGAAAGTCGGGCTGAGCACGACTACTCCATAGCGTGAAGCCGCCAACCCCTGATCGATAGTTCTCCGAAGGCTGTCGCCAAGCTTCAGCGTTGATTCATCGAACCATATTTTGAAGCCTCGGTTCTCAAGGGCGGCAGCAAGCGGGCGCACGAAATTTCTCTTTGTCTTCAGACGTGTGCGAAATAAATGCGCCCCACTTTCGGCTCGCGGCCTGCGGGCGTCTCGGTGACTGGCGCGCTGGCGCAGCCGGCGCCGCGCCGGGCTCACTTCACCAGGCTTAATTCCGAGGAGCGCCGACAGACCACCGCGCCTGCCCAATCTGGCGCGTCGATTCGATATCGCCGCCGCGATCGCCGGGGCAGTCGCGGACTCGTGAATGCGAAACTGCTCTCGTTGCCAAGAGAGGTACTTGCGAATTTCCGCTAGGTCGTGCTCGAACTTCGTCTTGAATCCTGGTCTTGCCCCCGCATTCCCGGACACGGCCTATTCGCAATGTAGCGCCGGTTGTTCGAGTTGAGCGCGGCGCATCTGCTCAGCTCGTTGCCGCCTGA
>JAYVVB010000261.1:0-8414 GCA_043787455.1 Rhizobacter sp. | reverse complement strand
CTTCGCCACGCTCCTCCTGAAGATCGTTCATCTCCTTCAGGGCGGCATCTTCGGCGTCCAGAAGTTCCGTCTTCAACGCCTCCAAACGCCTTCGTTGATCTGCGATGAATTCTTGGCTCAGAGCACTCTTGTTCGACATGTCGATTCCAGGATGTTTAGTTGCGGGAGGACTTGATCTTGCTTACCGGCTGGCCCATTGAACCAGGTCGCGGGCGGGGGGCTACAACAAGTGGGAAGTGAACGCGACCCAGAGCGTCTTGGCAAGTCGTTCGCTCCCTTTGGTCTGGCCGAGGGGCGCAACTTCATGCAATTCGACCCGGTCTATCATGCCTGGCCACGCCCGGCCATGCCCGGCCCCGGTGCGGAAGCGGGGAGCTACATTTCGATCGGCCGTGTCCGGAGGCACGAGGCAGGACCCATCGAAAGGAAGTAGTGGCCGATCCGCGCGACAACAAGATTCCGGCGACGCTGATCCCGGGCGACGGTATCGGACCTGAAGTGGTCGGCGCCACCGTGCAGGTGCTCGATGCGCTCGGCAGCCCGTTCGAGTGGGACGTGCAGCAGGCGGGCATGGCCGGCATCGCGGCCACCGGAGACCCGTTGCCTGCCGCCGTGCTTGCCAGCATTCGCGAGCGCCGACTCGCCCTCAAGGGACCCCTCACTACGCCGGTCGGAGGCGGGTTCCGCTCGCCCAACGTCCGCTTGCGGGAAGAGTTCGAGCTCTTCGGCAACGTGCGCCCCGCCAGGACGCTGATGCCGGGCCGCTTCGAAGACATCGATCTGGTGCTCGTGCGCGAGAACCTGGGCGGCTTCTACGTCGCCCATGAGTACTACGTGCCGATCGGCAACGACCCGCGAGCGGTCGCGGTCTCCACCGGCATCAACACCCGGGAGGGCAGCAAGCGCATCGCCCGTTTCGCCTTCGAGTACGCCCTCAAGAACGGCCGTAAGAAGATCACGGTCGTGCACAAGGCCAACATCCTCAAGGCGCTGACGGGGCTCTTCCTTGAAGCGGCACGCGAAGTGGCGAGGGAATACGACGGTCGGGTCGCTGTCGACGACATGATCGTCGACGCCTGCGCCATGCAACTGGTGCTCGATCCCTGGCGCTTCGACATGCTGCTGTGCACGAATCTGTTCGGGGACATCCTCTCCGATGAAATTGCCGGGCTCGTCGGCGGCCTGGGCATGGCCCCGGGCTCGAATTTCGGCACGGATGCGGCCATCTTCGAGGCCGTGCACGGCTCGGCGCCGGACATCGCGGGCAAGGGGATCGCCAATCCGATTTCGCTGATGTTGGCTGCCGCCATGATGCTCGATCATGTCGAGTTGGGTGAGATGGCTCGCCGCCTGCGGGCGGCCATCGGCGCGACGCTGAACGCGGACAACGTGAGGACCGGCGACCTCAAAGGTACGGCCACGACGCGCCAGTTCGCCGACGCGGTGTGTCGGCGTCTGGCATCGAAATGAAGCACAGCAGCCATGTCGAGGCGACCGCGCGCTTTGCTGAAGTGACTGCGCCGACCCACATCGCTCTGCTCGACGATGAACCCGACATCACGTCGATGCTCGCGAATTATCTCGAGCGCGTCGGTGGCTACCGGGTGACGCAGTTGCACGAGGGGCGGGCGCTTTTTCGCTTGATGACCGACGATGCTCCGCAGCTGGTCTTGCTCGATCTCGGGCTGCCGGGTGAGGACGGCCTTTCGATTGCCCGCGACCTGCGTGCAAGGTTCCGCTGCGGCCTCGTGATCGTCACCGGCCGCGGCGACGCCGTCGACAAGGTGGTCGGCCTCGAGATCGGCGCCGACGACTACGTCACCAAGCCGTTCGACCTGCGCGAGCTGCTGGCGCGGGTCAAGGCCGTGCTGCGCCGGACCCTCGTCGAGCCGGCGGCGTCGGGCGCTCCGGCGCACGAGCGCCATCGATTCGACGGCTGGGAGCTGGACTTGGCCGCGCGCCGGCTGGTCGACGCCGCCGGCAACGAAGTTGCATTGACGGCGGGCGAATTCGAGCTGCTCGTCGTCTTCGTCGCGCACCCCGGGCGCGTCCTCTCGCGTGACTTCCTGCTCGAGCACACCCGCGGTCGCGAGGCGGGCCCGTTCGACCGCACGATCGATGTCCAGGTCGGCCGCCTGCGCAAGAAGCTGGAGAAGAACGCCGATGACCCGCAGCTCATCAAGTCGGTGCGCGGTGCCGGCTACATCCTCGTGGCGCCGGTCGCGCCGGCGTGAATCATGAGCGATCCGGCACCGGCCCGCGCTGATCCAGAGCCTGGCGGCAACGTCGACGCGGTCTATCGCACGCTGTTCGCCGCCTACCCCGATGCACTCGTCGTCGCTGACGCGGGCGGACGGATCGTCCTCGCCAACCCCTCGGCCGCGACCTTGCTCGGCTACACCGTCGACGAGCTCGTCGGCATGGAGGTCGACGCGCTCGTGCCGGACAGCATCCGGCCGCATCACGCCCAGTTCCGGGTTGCATTCGGCCGCGCCCCGAGGAAGCGGCCGATGGGCCTGGAGACCGATCTCGTCGCCCGGCGCAAGGACGGTTCCGACGTCGCCGTCGAGATCGCCCTGAGCCCGCTACAGAATCATGGCCATCCGCTCGTGGTCGCGGCGATCCGCGACGTCGGCGCCTATCCGCGCATGAAGCAGGCGCTGCAGCGCGCCCACTACAGCGAGCGGCTGGCGTACATCGGACGACTCGCCATCGACACCCGCGACCCGCAGGTCGTGCTCGACCAGGTGCCGATCGTCGCCGCCGAGGCGCTCGGGCTCGAGGTCGCCATGGTCTACCTGCTCGAGGCCAATGCGCTCGAGCTGCGCGTGGCCAGCATCGCCGGCACCATGCCCGGCGAGGCGATCGGCGAGCGCGTCGCGAACCGGCCCGACACCTCGCTCGGCTTCGTCCTCGACAAGGGCCGCTCGATCATCGTCCCCGACTACGCGCAGGAGACGCGCTTCACGGTGCCGGCCGCCTATCTCGCGGCCGGCCTGACCAGCGCGCTGGGCGCTCCTCTCTCCGACCGGGGCCGCACGATCGGCGTGCTCGTCGTGCGCTCGCGCGCCAGCCGCTTGTTCGGCGACGACGAGGTGGGCTTCGTCGAGTCGCTCGCCAACCTGCTTGCGAGCAGCCTGCAGCGCGCCCACTCGGAAGAGGCGCTGAACCACGCGCAGCGCCTCGAAAGCGTCGGCCAGCTCACCGGCGGCATCGCCCACGACTTCAACAACCTGCTGACCGTGATCCAGGGCAACCTTCAGGTGCTGGCGGAGACGCCGAATCTGGAGGGCGACGCCGAGGGACGCCAGCTCGTCGATGCGGCGATGCGCGCATCGCGACGCGCGGCGGAGCTCACCGGCAAGCTGCTCGCCTTCTCCCGACGTCAGGTGCTGAAGCCGCTCGCAGTCGACGTGTCGGCCGTGCTGCGGTCGCTCGCCGACCTGCTGCGACGCACGCTCGACCAGCGCATCGGCATCGAGGTCGCGGTGCGCGACGACGGCCTCGCCGTGCTCGCCGACCCGGGCCAGCTCGAGTCGGCGCTGCTCAACATCGCCATCAACGCGCGCGATGCGATGCCCGGCGGCGGCACGCTCCGCTTTCACGCCGAGTCCTGCGCGTGGCTGCCCGAGAAGGCGCAGGCCGAGATCGGCGCCGGCGCCGCAGCCGAGGACTTCGCCGCGATCTCGATCATCGACAGCGGCGCCGGCATGTCCGCCGACGTCATGGAGCGCGCCTTCGAGCCCTTCTTCACGACCAAGGACAGCGGCCGCGGCACGGGCCTTGGCCTGAGCACGGTGTACGGCTTCGTCCGGCAGTCGCGCGGCGCGGTCCTGCTCGACAGCGCCCTCGGCGAAGGCACGACGGTGACGCTCTACATCCCCAGGCCCGCCGCCGACGCGGCCACGAAGGAAGGCGCTCCGGCCGAGCGCGCCGTGCCCGCTGGACTGCGAGTGTTGCTCGTCGAGGACGACGCTGAGGTGCGCGCCGTCATGCGTCGTTTCCTGGTGTCGCTCGGCTGCAAGGTGAGCGAAGCGGCGAGCGGCGAGCAGGCGTTGCTGGCCCTCTCGCCCAGCCAGCCGTTCGACCTGCTCCTGTCGGACATCGCGCTCGGCGCCGGCATTCGGGGCACCGAGGTCGCGAGGCGCGCGCAGGAGCGGATCCCCGGATTGGCGGTCGTGCTGATGTCGGGCTATTCGGCCGAGCTGATCGAGGCCGACAGCGGCTCGCCGCCCGAGTGGGAGCTCCTGCGCAAGCCCTGCAGCCGCGAAGAGCTCGGCGCCGCGATTTCGCGTGTGGTCGTCGGCCCGACCTGAGCACCGCGCCTACTGCAGGGTAGGCACGGGTGCCAGGCAGCTCTGGACGAAGCCCGAGAGGGCGCTCACGTCGGCGATGCGGATGTTGCGCCGGCCCTTTTCGGCGAACTCGATGATGCCGCCGCGGGCCAGCTTCGACAGGGCGCGGCTCACGGTCTCCAACGTCATGCCCAGGTAATTGCCGATGTCGGCACGGCTCATGCGCAGCGTGATCTGGTCGCAGCGCAGGCCGCTGCGCGCCAGCGACGTGACCCAGTGGCGCAGGAACTCGGCAACGCGCGCGTCGGCCGGCAGCGTGCACACCGACATCAGCGACTCGCGATCGCGGCCGAGCTGGCGGCTCATCGCCCCATGCAGGACGGTGAGCAGCGCCGGGCACGAGGGGCCCGCGGCGAGCAGCTCGTCGTAGCGGATCGCCCACACCTCGCCGGTGTCCATGGCGATGGCGTCGCAGGCGTACGCGCCGTCGGCGATGCCGTCGAAGCCGAGCCAGTCGCCGCGAAATTTGAGGCCCACGACCTGCTCCCGGCCGTCGGCGCTGGTGTTGATCATCTTCACGAAGCCGGAGTTCAGGACGTAGAGCGTGCGGAAGTGCTCGCCGGCCCCGTAGAGCACATCGCCGGCGTGGACGACGCGACGACGCGGCGCCAGCGTCTCGACGAGGAGCTTGAGCGTGTCGGCGACTTGCCGGCTGGCGCGCGCGTCGTCACGGGAGGCGGCGACGAGCAAGGGCGGCGCCAGGGGAACGGCTGCGGGTCGAAGGGAGGGGGCGGGTTGCGCGTGCGTGCTGAGCATGTCGGACTCCTCGTCGATCTGGGCTGGGATGCATCGCATGCTAGGAAGCGCCCGACAACGACGTGCCAACGAAATGCGCCGTTCGGTCGCAGTGTGTAAACGAACGGTGACAGGCAGATCGCGACGGCTCTGCCTTGACCGGCGTCAAGGCGCGACTCCTCCTCGTGGCTAGTCTCGTCAGCTCTGGCGCTCCTCTCGTCACATGCACGCTCCCTTGCCGCCGTCCTCGTTCATTGCCACCCCGGGCGCAGCCGAATTGCTGCTGGCGAGCGCGCGCACGCTCCAGAGAGCCGACCCGGGCGAGATGCGCACGGTCCTGCGCGGCAAGCGGCTGGCGCTGCTTTCCGAAGCGCACCGAAGCGCCGACGCGGTCCTCTTCTGCCGCGCCGCCGAAGCGCTCGGCGCCGACGTCGCGCACGTGCATCCCGGCCTGACCGAGCTGTCGCCTCCGGCGGCGCTGAAGCACACCGCGCGTGTCCTCGGCCGGCTCTACGACGGCATCGAATGCCAGGGGCTCTCGCAAGCCCTGATCGAACAGGTGCGGCGTGAAGCCGGCATTCCGGTGTTCGACGGTGTCGCCTCCGCGGGTCATGCGTCGGCCTTGCTCGCTGCCCGGCTCGAAGGCGACGAAGCGCCCGAGACGAAGCGGCAGCTGATCGTCGAGGCGGTGCTGATGAGCGCGCTGCGTTGAGCGATGGGCACCTCTGCTTTCTCACTTCGAAGGAACACGATGACTCCCGAACCCTTGCGTGACCGCTTCGTTCCCCTGGCTGCGCTGTTCTGCGCGGTCGCCGTGTTTGTCGCTGCCGCGCTCGACGCGCCGGCTGTCGTCGACGCCGCGCCGGCGCCGGCGCTCCTTTCGCCATGACGACTGGAAGAGTCGCAGCTCGTGTCGTGCGAAGGGCGCCTTCGCTATTTCGCTATCGGCGGCCAACGCGCCGACCACTGAAGGAGAAGCTGCCATGCACCCCACCGTCCGGGTCATCCGCGACGAGCACAGCGCCATCTCGGCCGTGCTGCGCTCGATCGGCCTGCTTCTGACCGAGAGCCGGCGCCACGGCCTCGCGCCCGACTGCCGGCTGCTGCGTGCGATGCTTTACTACATCGACGAGTTTCCAGAGAAAGTGCACCACACGAAGGAGACCGCGCTGCTGTTTCCCAAGCTGCGCTCGCGCAGCGGCGAACTGGCGGCAGTGCTCGACCGGCTCGACGCCGATCACGAGAAGAGTCACCGCGCCGTGCTGGCGCTGGAGCACGACGTCCTCGCGCTCGAGATGATGGCCGACGCGCCCGACGCCGAGCTCAGGCGCCGGCACTTCGAAGCCGACATGCAGGCCTACATCGCCGCCTATCTCGATCACATGCGCATGGAGGAGGTCGAGGTGCTGCCGATGGCCGAGCGCGTCTTGAGCGCCGTCGACTGGGAAGAGCTCGACGCGGCGTTCATGCAGAACCGCGATCCGCTCACGCATCGCGAGGTCGACGATGCCTTCCGGCCACTCTTCAAGCTCATCCTGACGACGCTGCCGGCACCGCTCGGCCTCGGTCCGGCGATGGAGGCGCTGCAGAAGTCGTACCGCGGCGCGCAGCCGGCCAGCTAGGCGATGGCGGCGCAGATCGCCGCGCCGAGCCCGTGCCATAGGGCGAACAGCGACGAGCCGGCGAGGAGCACGCCGGCGAGCCGGATCGATGCGGCTGCGGCTCGGCGCCCCTCGTCGCGGCGCAGGAATCGCCAGAGATGCTGCGCCAGGACGAGTCCCGACGTCGACGCGACGGCGAAGGCGGCCATCACCGCGGCGCCGGCGGCGGCGTTCGATCCCAGGGCGGCGACGAGCAAGGCCGACTGCAACAACCCGCACGGCACGGCCACCCACATCGCGCCGGCGATGCCCGAGCGCGCCGCTGCGGGCAGAGCGCGGAAGACGCGCACGACCTGCGGCCCTCCGATCGCCGCGATCTGCGCCGGCGCGGTCGAGAGCCACGCCGGTGCGCGTGCCTGCCATGCGAGCCAGACGCCGAGAGCGACCGCGGCGACATGCAGCAGCGTCCAGAGCGGCCGGACGATCGGCGCTGCGACCGAGAGGCTGCCGAGACTTGCGACGCTGGCGGCGACGACCGCGCCCAGCGTCGCATAGCCGACGATGCGGCCGGCATGCAACGCCATCATCGGTCTTATCGCGCGCAGGCCGGTCGCGCCGTCGCTCGGCCGGCTGAGCAGATTGCACGCGGTGCCGCACATGGCGACGCAGTGCGGCGCGCCGGCCAGGCCCATCAGCAGCGCGGCGAGGACGAGTGCAGAGTCCATGACGACGACGGGTGCGCGCTCGTTCGGCCGACGGCTCAGGCCGGGTCGGCTATCCCGCTCGAGTCGTCCGGGGCGGTCGGCGCGAGCGCGTTGACCTCGTGGTCGGTCAGCGACAGGAGCGCCGTCAGCGCGCTAGCGGTCGCGACGCCGCCCCAGAGGATCAGGAAGGTTACCGAGTAGATCGCGATCGGGCTCCATCCGATCGGCGGCCCGCCGAACCAGCGCAGCTGCGATGGCTCGGTGACCGCGAAGACGAGCGCCTCCAATGCGCCGGCGGCGAGGAACGCCGGCCAGAGGATGCGCACGATGCGGTGCTTCAAGCCAGCCTCAGCGCGACAGTGTCGCGGCGTGGTTGCGCGCGGCCAGCGCTGGCGTCGTCGGGCCGGAACGCGCTCCGGGTGAAGCGGTCGCCGGCGGCAACTCGACGATGACGACGTCGGCGTGCCGGTAGGCGAGCGCCATCGTCGCGAAGCCGGCGACGACGACCAACGCCGGGCCCGAAAACGCGAACCAGACGATGGGAAAGCGCCACCAGGGCGAGCCGGCGCCGGCGCGGGCGTCGGCCGCGGCGGGCGTTGCAGATGACAGGGTCATAGCGGGTCTCCTTTTCAGCGTGGCACGACGAAGGTCGACTTCTCGCGGCTCTCGAACGTCGTCGCGTCCGGCGTGCCCGGATCGCCGAGGACGGCAAGGTGAAAGCGCATCGCGTGCGCGCCTGGGCCGAGCGCGCGCGCCTGCTCCGGCGGCATCTGGACGACGAGCGGCACCCAGCGCGCCTCGGTCGGAGCGAGGCCGACGTCGGCGCCGCCGGCGACGCTGGCGCCGTCGAGGCCCTCGACATCGACGCGCACGTGTAGCGCCTGCTCGGTCGCGTTCATCAGCTGGACGCGGTAGACGTTCTCGATGCGGCCGCCTTCGACGATGCGGGCGAGCATGCCGCGGTCGCGGACGACGTCGGCCCGGAACGGCGCCCGCAGCGCCAGGCTCGCGACGAACGC
>JAYVVB010000260.1:0-5809 GCA_043787455.1 Rhizobacter sp. | reverse complement strand
CCGATGATGCCGATGGTGGAGCCGCAAAGCTCGCGTCCCATCGCCGACGTCGCCGCGGCGCCCTGGTGGTACGCCTCGGCGTGGCCGACGATGCCGCGGCCGAGCGCGATCATCGCCGCCATGACCCACTCCGCCACGGCGGCGACGAAGCCCGCGCTCGCCTGCGTGACGAGCACGCCGTTCGCGCTCGCCGCGGCGACGTCGACGGTGCTGATGTCGACGGCGCAGCGCATGAAGGCGGCGAGCCGCGGCAGCTCGACGAACAGGCGCTCCGAGCCCGGCGTCTGCCGATAGCCGATCATCAGGTCGCAACCGTTCGCGGCGGCGACCAGCTCGTCGACGCTCAGCTCGCGCGGCTCGGGATTGAAGCGCACGTCGGCGATCTGCTGAAGCGCGGCGACGGCGCGAGGGCCGTAGTACTGCTCGAGCTTGTCGGGCGGATGGGTGAGAAAGACTGTGGTCATCGTTTCGCTTTCTTCGAGGGCCGCGTCGCGCCGGCACGGGTCGACGAGGGCGGCGCGGCGACCGATTCGCGCTCGATCAGCCGCACGCCCGTGAACACGCGCTCGCGCGTCGGCGCGGCGCCGGGGCCGGCCTGCATCACCTGCTCGACCATCGCCTGAGCCATCTCGCGGATCGGCAGCTGCACCGTCGTCAGCATCGGGTTCGAGAGCGCCGACAGGAACAGGCCGTCGATGCCGACGACCGACACGTCGTCGGGCACGCGCACACCGCCCTCGCGAAGGCCCGCCAGCAGACCGAGCGCCATCAGGTCGTTGAGGGCGACGAGGCCCGTCGGCCGCTTCGGGTCGAGCGCGAGCTGCAGGCCCGTCGCGCGGCCGACCTCGGCGATCACCGAGTCGCCGTACTCGTTCAAGGGCCCACCGTCGAGCACCTTCGCCTGGCCGTGCACGCCAGCCGCCTCGGCGGCGGCGAAGAAGCCGGCGATCTTGTCGCTGCGGCTCATGGTCATGCCCGCGACCGTGACGAAGGCCAGCCGCGTGTGGCCATTCGCGAGCAGGTGCGACGTCGCCAGCTGCGCCGCCGCGGCGTTGTCGGGCGTGACGTGGCCGACACGCGACGGCCGGCCGCGCGCGGCGCGGCGGTCGTAGCTCATCACTTGAAGGCCCTGTGCGGCAGCGGCGTCGAGATGGCTTTCCTCGCTCAGCGACGAGATCACGATGACGTGGCGCACGCCGTGGGCGCGCAGATCCTCGAAGAAGGCCGCCTCCTTGGCCGGGTCGCGGTAAGTGCTGCCGATCAGCAGGCGGTGGCCGAAGCGGTCCTGGGCGAAGGTCTCGACCTCGCGTGCGATGAAGCCGTACATCGGGTTGGCCATCGACGGCACGAGCAGGCCGAGGAGCGGCGTCTGCCCGGTCTTGAGCTGCTGCGCCGATTTGCTCGGCCGGAATTTCAGTGCCGCGATCGTGGCCTCGACGCGCGCCAGCGTCGTCGCGCGCATGCGGTCGCCACGGCCGTTGAGGACGTTCGAGACGGTGCTCACCGAGACCTCAGCCTCGCGCGCCACGTCCTGGATCGTGGTCACGGCGTCACAGGCCGAAGCGGCTCGGCAGCCAGAGCGAGAACGAGGGCACGAGAACGAGCAGGACCAGCGTCGCGACCAGCACGGCGAGGTACTTGGCCATCGGCCGCGCCACGTCGCGCACGCGCGTTCCAGTGATGGCGCAGGTCGCGAACAGGCCGAGTCCGATCGGCGGCGCGAACAGGCCCAGGCCCATCGCGATCACCATCACCGTGCCGAAGTGGAGCGGATTGATGCCGAGCTGCTGGGCGATCGGCGTCAGCAGCGGGCCGAAGATGATGAGCGCCGGTGCGCCCTCGAGGACAGCGCCGAAGACCACCATCACGAGTACCGACAGGAGCAGGAACATGCTGCTGCCGTAGTGCTTGGCGAACGAGATCAGGGCGCTCGAGACCAACTGCGGGATCTGCTCGATGGTGAGTGCGAACGACACGCTCGACGCCGCCGCGACGATGAAGAGGATGCCGCCGGCCATCGCCGCCGAGCGGACGAACAGCTCGGCCACCGAGCGCAGGCTCATCTCGCGAAACGCCAGGCCGCCGACGACGAGGGCGTAGACGACGGCGAAGGCCGAGACCTCGGTCGATGTCGCGACGCCCGAGGTCACGCCCTTGCCGATCATGCCGACCATGACCAGCGCGACGAGCGCGCCGCCGAGCAGCGCGATCAATGGCGTGCGCTGCGGGAACGCCTCGTCGGGATCGATCTTGCCGCCGACGATCACCGCCAGCGCCGCGAGCGCGAGCGCCATCACCGCGGCCGGCACGAGGCCGGCGACGAAGAGGCCGGCGATCGAGATGTTGGCGACGAAGCCCATGATGATCATGTTGATGCATGGCGGGATGGTCTCGGCCATCACCGCCGTGCAGGCGAGCAGGCCCGCCGCTTCGTTCGGGTCCTGGCGCGTGCGGCGCACGGCCGGCATGACGATGCCGCCGACGGCGGCGATGTCGGCGAGCTTCGATCCCGAGACGCCGGAGAAGAAGGCGGTCGCCGTGATCGTGATCAGGCCGAGGCCGCCGCGGACGCGGCCGAAGACGCGCAGCAGCAGCTCGATCAGGCGCGACGACATGCCGTTCGCTTCCATCAGGAGGCCGGCAACGACGAAGAACGGGATCGCGAGGAGCACAAAGTGGTCGGTGCCCGCCATTACCTGCTGCGAATAGACCAGGATCGGCAGCGTCGGGTCCGAGAGGAAGTAGAGCAGGGCCGCGAAGGCGAGGGCGAAGCCGATCGGCACGCCGAGCGTCATACCGCCGATGAAGCCTGCGAACAGCAGGAGGCCATGCGGGATCGCGAACGCGGGCACCGCCGCGTTCCAGCCGAAGACGGCAGGTGCGAGGACGGCGCAGGCGACGAAGCTGCGGACAACGACCCGGCGCGGGCCGTTGCAGGCATTGGCGACGGCGAATAGCGTCATGAAGGCGCTGCCGATGACGACCGGGTAGACGTAGAGCCATTGCGGCAGGCCGATCGACGTCGTCTGACCGTAGGTGTCGATCAGGAGCAGCAGCGACGAGAGGCACAGGCCCGCGGACACGCCGGCGATGATCCAGTGCGCCGCCTGGATCAGCGCCGGCTGCCAAGCGCGCGGAAGCTGCTCGCGAAAGAGGTCGATGCCGACGTGCTGGCTGCGCGCGAGCACGGTCGCGGCGCCGAAGAAGACGAGCACGATCATCAGTGCGCGCGCGATCTCCTCGGCCCAGTCGAACGGGTCGTGGAGGAAGTAGCGAAAGATCACCGACACGAACACCACCCCGACGTCGGCGGCGAGGACGACGCCGGAGAGGATCTCGGTCGCGCGCGTCAGGCGGGCGAGGCCACGGCCGGCGCGCGTGTCGGGGCGAAAGCCGAGCGGGGCGGTCGCAGCCGGCCCGTGCGGCGCGAGGGTCGCAGCGGCCAGAGCGCTCAAGCCTCAGCCCCTCGCGGCGTCGATTGCCGCGAAGAGCGGCGCCGTCTCCGGATATTGCTTGGCGAAGCCCGACCAGAGGTTGGCCTGCATCGTCGCGCGCACCGCGCTGCGCTCGGCGGCGGCCATGGGGAAGAAGGTCATGCCCTTCTTCTTCAGTTCCTCGACCGCGCCGCTGCTCTTCTGGTTGGCGATGCGGCGCTGCTCGACTGTGGCGTCGTTTACCGCCTTCATAAACGCTGGCCGGACGTCGTTCGGAATCTTGTCCATGCCGCGCTTGCCGATCACGACGACCATCGGGCTGAACAGATGTTCTGTCAGCCAGCACGAGCTGACGACCTCGTAGAGCTTGCTCGCCAGGACGGTCGCCGCGTCGTGCTCGAAGCCGTCGACGACACCGGTCTGCGCCGCCATGTACAGCTCGCCGAACGGGATCGGCGTCGGGATCGCGCCCATCAGCTTGAAGGTCTCGATGAACGCCGGCGTCGGCAGCACGCGCAGCTTCACGCCCTTGATGTCGGCCAGCGACTTGACAGGCACCTTGGTGTAGACGCTGCGCGCGCCGAAGTGCGAGGCCCAGGTGAGGACGGTGCAGCCCGAGCGCTTCTGAAGGATGTCGTTGAGCGTGGCGCCGGCCTTGCCGTCCATCGCCCGCGCCACGTGGGCGTAGTTGTCGAAGACGTAGCCGAGGTCGAGCATCCCGATCTCGGGCGAGATCGTCGCGAAGATCGACGAGCCGGTGACCATCATGTCGATCGAGCCGACCTTGACCTGCTGGACGACGTCGCTCTCCTTGCCGAGCTGGTTGTTGGGGAAGTACTCGATCTTGAAGCGGTCGGGCGCGCCCGCCTGCAGGTTCTGCGCGAAGTGCTGCTCCCAGACGTAGTGGGCGGCGTTGTCGTCGGCGAGCATCGACGAGGAGAAGCGGAGCGGTATCGGCGTTGACTGCGCGCGCAGCCAAGCCGGCGCTCCTACCAGTGAAGCGAGGGAAGTGCCCTGAAGGAACCGGCGCCGTGTGGTCACGATGTGTCTCCTCGATATGGTGTGTGTATCGATTTACTGTATCGATTCACAAATCCATGCGAGGCGGGGTTTGCCCGAACGATTCGGGCGCGCCGCGAGGCTGCGACTACTCGGAGTGGCCGAGCCGAAGTTCAGGCCGGGAGCCAGGCCTGCGCCGAGTGTCCGAGGACGGCTTCGAGGCCGCCGAACTTCTCCGCCAGCGCTTCGGTTTCCGCCATGTCGTAGCGCTCGAGGGCAAGCGCGATCGACAGGTAGCGCTGCCACGGACCGGTGCCCTGGCGCAGCGCCTCGACGGCTTCGGCGGGCAGGTTGAGCGACGAGGTCGCGTCGTCGAGGCTGCATTGCAGGAGCGTGGGCAGCATCGATGCCAGGCCGAGCACGTAGAGGCTGCCGGGGCTCGCTTCGCCCGCTTGACGAGCCAGTCGCTCGAGCAGCCGGGCGCGGGCCAGCGCGAGGGCGCGCAGCGCGTCGGCGGCGGGTCGGGAAGGCGAGAGCCGCACCAACATCTGCGAGACCCAGCGGTAGAGCGTGTCGCGGCCCAGGACCATCACCGCCTGATCGATCGAGCCGAGCTCGCGACCCGGCGACGCGCCGGCGCTGTTGAGGAACTGGAGCAGGCGCAGGGCCAGCGTCGGATCGCTCTTGATCTCGGCGACCAGCAGCTCGTTGTCGTCGTCGCGCACGAGACGGCTCATCAGCTGCAGCAGTCGCTGCGCCTGCGGCGGCAGCGCCTGCGTGCGGGTAGGCACGAGGCTCGCGCTCATTGCGCAGGCGGCGAGGAAGACCGGCGGATGGAGCAGCGCTTCCATCAGCTCGACACCTTCGATGTCGAGGAGCAGGAGCGAGGCCTTCGGATGGCGCGTGCGGCCGTCGTCGGCGGCGCGTTGCCAGGCCGCCGCGTCGGCGTCGGACGCGAGCCGCACGGGCACGAAGTCGGGCTCACCGGGAGGCACGGCGATCGGTGTTGCGGCCGGTTGCGCCCAGCCGACGAGGGCGCCGGCGCGGCGCATCCGCGCGAACAGGGCCGAGGCCGCCGCGGCGTCGGCGAACATCGGATCGGGACCGACGACGATGTACATGCCGGCGCAGAAGTCGCCGTCCCGCAGGAAGCGCACGAGGCCGCTGGCGGGCAGCTCGGCCAGGGCGACGAGCTTCTGGTCAATGCACAGGCGCATCGCGCCGAGGACGTTGCCGACGCCGGCGTGGAGCCCGGCGTCGCCGGTGCCGGCGCGGGCGCGGGCGAGGACCGCGGCGCTCGCCCCGAATTCGAAGCCGGCCAGCGCGCCGGCGGGCGCGACCAGCGGACGGCGCGCGCCGAGGCCGATTGGCGCGTC
>JAYVVB010000259.1:0-7735 GCA_043787455.1 Rhizobacter sp. | reverse complement strand
AGGCAGGCCCTGCTTGCGCAGCTCGGCCAGGCTCGCCAGCGCGTGGCCGGTCTGCAGCAGCTTGATCATCTCGTCGAACAGCCGCGAAGGTGGCACGTTCTCCAGCAGGGCCGACATCGCGCGGATCGGTGCGCGAGTCTTCGGCTCGATCTCGAAGCCCAGCTTCGCGGCGAAACGCACGGCGCGGATGATGCGCACCGGGTCTTCGCGGTAGCGCGTCTCCGGGTCGCCAATCATCCGCAGCAGCTTTTTCTTCGCGTCCTTGATGCCGCCGTGGTAATCGACGACCAACTCGCGCACCGGGTCGTAGTACATCGCGTTGACGGTGAAATCGCGCCGCGCCGCGTCCTCGATCTGCGGGCCCCAGACGTTGTCGCGCAAGACGCGCCCTTCGGCGTCGACGACATGGGTCTTGTCGACGAGGTCCTTGCGCGAGGTCTTCTCGTTGCCGGTCACCTGCTCCGCGTCGGCGGCGGCGAGCATCGCCCGGAAGGTCGAGACCTCGATCACTTCGGAGAGACCTCGGTCCTGGCGACCGCGGCCGAAGACGACGTGGACGATGCGAAAGCGCCTGCCGATGATGAAGGCGCGCCGGAACAAGCCCTTGACCTGCTCGGGCGTGGCGTTGGTCGCGACGTCGAAGTCCTTCGGGCGCAGGCCGACGAGCAGGTCGCGCACGGCGCCGCCGACGATGTAGGCCTCGTAGCCGGCATCGGCGAGCGTCGAGACGACCTTGACGGCGCGCTCGTCGACGAGCTTGGGGTCGATGCCGTGCTCCGACTTGGGCACCTCGACGCGCTTGCCGCGCGGCGCGTTGCCGGTGTCGACCGACTTGCCCAGGAGCTTGGAGATGAACTTCTTGATCATGCGAAGAGTGTCAGGATGCGCCAACCGCGCTCACGCGCGATGGCTTCGAGCTCGCTCGAAGGATTGGTGGCGACCGGATCGGTCGCCCGCTCGAGCAGGGGGAGGTCGTTGAGCGAATCGCTGTAGACGCTGATGCGCTCGAAGTCGCCCCAGCCACGGCCCTCGGCCGCCAGCCATTGTCCGACACGCGCGACTTTCCCTTCGCGGTACGACGGCACGCCGTCGATTCGGCCGGTGATCGCGCCTGCGGTGTCGCGCTCGAGGCGGGTCGCGATCAGCGTGTCGATGGCGAAGGCGGCGGCGATCGGCGCGGTGACGAAGTCGTTGGTCGCCGTGACCAGGGCGATTCGGTCACCGCGCTCGCGATGCGCGCGCACGAGCGCCTCGGCCGCGGGCGCGATCACCGGCGCGATCACCTCGCGCATGAAACGCGCCTGGGCGTCGCGGCGCTCGCTCTCGCTGCGGACGCGAAAGGGCCTGCTCGCGAAGTCGATCCAGGCGTCGATGTCGAGCTTGCCGGCCTTGTACTGTTCGTAGGCTTGCTCGTTGCCGCGGCGGAACTCAGCGGCGCCGACCCAGCCGAGAGCGATCATGAATTCGCCCCAGGCGTGGTCGGAATCGACCGGCAGGAGCGTGTGATCGAGATCGAAGAGGCAGAGCGACTCGATCACGTCACATCCTCCTCGGCCAGCATCTGCTTCAGGAGCGGCACCGTGATCGCGCGCTTGTTCGCGAGCGAGAACTCGTCGAGCCGGTCGAGTTGCGCCATCAGGTGCTTGAGGTCTCGGGCGAATCGGGTCATGACGTAGTCCATGACGTCGTCGGAAAGAAAGGTGCCGCGACGATCGGCTTCGCGCCGCAACGCCGCGCGCACTTCGCTCTCGCCCAGCGGCGCCAAGGCGAAGACGTGGCCCCAGCCGAGGCGCGTACGCAGGTCTTCGCGCACCCCGAGGTCGACCGGCGGCACGGCGCCGGCAGAGACGATCACTGCGCCATGCGCGCTCGCTTCGACGAAGAGCGCGAACGCCGCCTGCTGGCGCTCGGCATCGAGCGCGTGGGCGTCGTCGATGACGATCCACTCGCGCTCTTCGGATGCGTTCCACGGCGCCGGCGAAGTCGCGCAGAACCAGGCCGCGTGCTGGCCGTGTCGCTCGGCGCGATCGACGACGGCATGGAGCAGATGCGTCTTGCCGCTGCCCTGCGGCCCCCACAGGTAGACCGGCGGCGCGCCGGGCGCGAGCCCCATCAGGTGAGCCAGCGCCTGGGCGTTGGCGCCGGGCAGAAAGTTGTCGAAGGTGCGCGCCGGCTCCGGGCCGATCGCGAGCGGGATCTGTTTCACGAGGGCCGCCGCCTCGCTGGATGCGCGGCCGAGGATCCGGTCAATGGAAACGCGACGGATCGCCGTGGCCGAGGTCGAGCAGGCGCTCGGCGACGACGCCGCGGTCACCGGCCTGGGGCACGTGCTCGAGGTAGGCCGAGAGGTCGGCGACGGCCGCGTTCACCGCACCGAGCCGGGCCGCAGCCAGGCCGCGATCGCGCCGCTCTTCCCATGCGTCGGGCAGGAGCACGACCAGCCGCTCGAGCACGGCATGCAGGCGCGCCGGGTCGTCGCTGCGGCGGTGGATCTCCTTCAGGTTCCTCAGCATGCGCGCGACGATCTCGCGCGGTGTCGCTGCCTGCAGCGAGACGACGAGCGAGACCGGCGCGTCGCCCGACAGGCCGTGCCGGCCGCGGTACGGCGCGAGCAGCGCGTCGAGGGCCTCGCGCGACATCGACTGGCCGGTGAACGGATCGATCACGACCTCGCCCTGCGGCATGCGCACCTTGACCAGGAAATGGCCTGGGAACGAAACACCGCTCGCCGCCAGGCCGATCGCGCTCGCGATCTCGATGTAGAGGAGCGCGAGCGTGATCGGGATGCCGCGCCGGGTGTGCAGCACCGAGTGCAGGAAGCTGTTCTTCGGGTCGTAGTAGTCGTTGACGTTGCCGGCGAAGCCAAGCTCCTGGAAGAAGAAGCGGTTGAGCAGGCGCAGGCGATGCATCGGCGCCGCGTCCTCAGCGAGGCGAATCTTCAGCCGTGCCGCGAGCGCGTCGATGTCGGCGAGCACGGTCTGACAGTCGAGCGACGGGACGTCATCCTGCGCGATCGCGACCGCCGCCTCGAGGACCGGGAAGCTGTCGTCGTCGGCGACGAGCGAGGCGAAGTACTCGAGCACAGTCGGCGTGTGCAGCAGCAGGGACCCGGTCATTGGCGCAAGTTTAGAGCCTCGGCGCGGTCGCCGAAGGCCGCGTGGCGACGGTCAAACGCGGCGCGAGAAGTCGCGCGGCCGCAAACCCGCCGCGAGCAGGACTCCGAAATAGACGGCGGCCGCGGCGCCGAGGCTGGCCGCGAGCCAACCGACCCGGACGCCTTCCTGACCGACGAGCCCGAACCAGTCGATGCGCCAGGCGGCGACGGCCAGGACGCCGCTCAGCGCGAGCGTCGCCAGGACCACCGTGGTGGCGAACCGGCGCCAGCCCGGCGCCGGCGTGTACCAGCCGCCGCGCTTCAGGCCGATGAAGAGCCAGACCGCGTTGATCGTCGCCCCCAGGCTCACCGACAGGGCCAGGCCGGCATGGGCGAAAAGCGGCACGAAGACAGTGTTCATCGCTTGGGTGAGCGCGAGCACGATCACGGCGATCGTCACGGGCGTGCGCATGTCCTGCCGCGCATAGAAACCGGGAGCGAGGATCTTCACGCCGATGATGCCGATGAGACCGACCCCGTAGCCGCGCAGGGCCAGCGCCGTCTTCGCGACGTCGCTGGCGTGGAATTGCCCGTGCTGAAAGAGCGTGGCGATCATGGCCTCCGGGAAGACGATGAGCGCCGCCGCGCACGGCAGCGTGAACATGAGCGCGACCCGAAGGCCCCAGTCCAGCATCCCCGAGTAGCCCGCCGCATCGTTGCGAGCCTGCGCGGCCGAGAGCTGGGGGATCAGCACCGAGCCGAGCGCCACGCCGAGCAGCGCGCTCGGGAATTCCATCAGACGGTCGGCGTAGAAGAGCCACGAGACGGCGCCCGTGCCTTGGTGCGAGGCGATCTGGGTGTTGATCAGGATCGAAAGTTGCGCGACCGAGACGCCGATCAGCGCCGGCGCCATCTGCCGCAGCACGGTGCGCACGCCCGGGTCGCGCCAGGCGGCAGCCACCGCTGCGGCGCCGAGACCGATCCGCGG
This sequence comes from Rhizobacter sp., assembly GCA_043787455.1. GTDB lineage: Bacteria > Pseudomonadota > Gammaproteobacteria > Burkholderiales > Burkholderiaceae_C > Schlegelella_A. The sequence goes on along the minus strand of JAYVVB010000259.1, from coordinate 3,653 downwards.
TACGTGGCCGATCCTGCGCAGCGCCGGGAACTGCACGGCGAGCTGCAGGATTCCGCCCAGCATCACGCCGGCGGCGAGCGAATAGATCTTCGCGACGCCGGCGCGCTCGAACATCGGCACGAGCAGCCAGACCGCGACGATCATCGACACGTTGAGCAGCACGGGAGTGGCTGCCGGCACGGCAAACCGCTTCCAGGTGTTCAGTACACCGGCCGACAGCGAGACCAGCGAAATGAATCCGATGTACGGAAACATGATCCGGGTCATCACCACCGCCTCGTCGCGACGCTCAAGGCCGGAAGCCATGAGCCAGACCACCAGCGGCGCACCGATGACGCCCAGCACGCAGGTGAGGACGAGCGCCCAAAACAGCACGGTCGCGACGGCGTCGATCAGGCGCTGCGTCGGTTCGTCGCCGTCTGCGGCGCGCGCGCGGGCCAAGGTCGGCACAAATGCCTGGGTGAAGGCGCCCTCGCCGAACAAGCGACGCAGCAGGTTCGGAATCCGGAACGCGACGTTGAAGGCGTCGAACGAGGCGCCAGCGCCGAATACCGCAGAGACAACGATGACCTGGATAAGTCCCGTGATCCGCGAGGCGAGCGTGAAGAGCGAGATCGTCGAGGCCGCGCGGAGCAGGTTCATGAATACGGAGAGGGCTGTGGGGATCGTCGCTGGTGTGCCGATGCTATACTTGCGGTCTTTGCCAAAATACCTCTAGCGACACATGGCCACCGCAGCAAAAGCCAAGAAGAAGACCGTTCGCATCGCCTCGGGCCTGAAGCGCGCCCGCCAGGACGTGAAGCTCAACGCCGCCAACACGGCGCTCCGCTCGCGCTTTCGCACCGTGATCAAGAACGTGCAGAAGGCGATCGACGGCGGAGACAAGGCCAAGGCCGCCGAGGCCTTCAAGATCGCCCAGCCGATCATCGATTCGGTCGCCGACAAGCACCTGTTCCACAAGAACAAGGCGGCGCGCCACAAGAGCCGTCTCGCCGCCAAGGTAAAGGCGCTCGCGACCGCCGCCTGAGCCGGCAGAACCGCTCGCACGAAAGGCCCGCCTCGCGGGCCTTTTTTCACGGCGCGGAGAGGTCCGGCTCCTCGTCGACGACGAGGTTGTTGTCGCGCGCGAAATTCATGACGAATTCCCAGGCCATGGGTTCCATCTCGCGCAGTTCGCGGCTGACGATCACGCCCTTGATGGCGCCGATGTAGCGCGGCACGCAGTACGGTGAGTAGCCGATGAAGGCCGCCGGCCCGCTTCCTCCCCCCTCGGGACGGAAGCACGACATGGCGCCGGCGAGTCGCTCGGCCCAGTCGCTCGGTCGAAAGACCTTGCCGTCCTTGGTCTGGCCCTGGATAAAGACTTCTCTCGGCTCGGCCACAAGCGCAGGCAGCGTGGATATGGACCGATTGTCGCCGCGCCGCCGCACTTCGCGTCGCTTTGGATGCCGGCGAGCGTGCGGAAACGCGCGCCTTTAGAATCCGCCCTTCCTCGCTCGCGGAGCCCCGACGATGAACGCGCCTGACAGGCATCCCGCCCCGCTGCCGGCCGCTGCCGACGCCGAGCCGCACGTCATGAAGACCTACGGTCGCCTGCCGGTGGCGCTATCGCACGGCCGAGGCTGCTGGGTCTGGGACACCGAGGGGCGAAAGTACCTCGACGCGCTCGCCGGCATCGCCGTCAACACGCTCGGCCACGCCCATCCCAAGCTCGTGCCGGCGCTGAACGACCAGATCGGCAAGCTCATCCACAGCTCCAACTACTACCTCGTGCCGCTCCAGGAGCAGCTCGCGGCGAAGCTGTGCGAGCTCTCGGGCCTCACCAACGTCTTCTTCTGCAACTCGGGACTCGAGGCGAACGAGGCGGCGCTGAAGATCGCACGCAAGTTCGGCCACGACAAGGGCATCGACAAGCCCGAGATCGTGGTCTACGAGGCGGCCTTCCACGGCCGGTCGATCGCGACGCTCTCGGCCACCGGCAACACCAAGATCCAGGCCGGCTTCGGCCCGCTGGTCGAAGGCTTCGTGCGCGTGCCGCTGAACGACGTCGCCGCGATCGAGAACGTGGCCAAGACACGTCCGAACGTAGTCGCGGTCTTCCTCGAGGTGATCCAGGGCGAAGGCGGCATCCGGCCGACGACGACCCTGTATCTGAAGGAAGTCCGGCGCCTGTGCGACGAGCGCGGCTGGCTGCTGATGCTCGACGAGGTGCAGTGCGGCATGGGCCGCACCGGCAAGTGGTTCGCGCACCAGTGGGCCGGCATCCGCCCCGACGTGATGCCGCTCGCCAAGGGCTTGGGCTCGGGCGTGCCGATCGGCGCCGTCGTCTGCGGCCCGCGCGCGTCCCACGTCTTCGCTCCCGGCAACCATGGCACGACCTTCGGCGGCAATCCGCTCGCGATGCGCGCCGGCGTCGAGACGCTACGCATCATGGAAGAAGACGGCCTGCTCGGCAACGCGGCCGAGGTCGGGAGCCTGCTCAAGTCGGAGCTGCAACGTCGCCTGGCTGGCGTCGCGGGAGTCGTCGAGGTGCGTGGCCAGGGTCTCATGATCGGCATCGAGCTCGATCGACCTTGCGCCGCCCTGCTCGGCCGTGCCGCCGAGGCGGGGCTGATGATCAGCGTCACGGCCGAGCGAGTCGTGCGCCTGCTGCCGGCGCTCATCCTGTCGCGCGCAGAGGCCGAGCAGATCGCCGCCCTCCTCTGCCCCCTGATCGAAGGGTTCTTGCGCGAACCGGCATGAAGCCCGGCATGAGCCTCGGCAAGCACTACCTGCAGTTCCGCGACCTGCGCGTCGAGGAGTACGCCTACCTGTTCGAGCGCACGGCGATCATCAAGAAGCGCTTCAAGAACTACGAGAAGTACACGCCGCTCGTCGACCGCACGCTGGCGATGATCTTCGAGAAGGCATCGACGCGAACGCGCGTCAGCTTCGAGGCCGGCATGTATCAGATGGGCGGCTCGGTGGTGAACCTCACGACCACCGACAGCCAGCTCGGCCGCGCCGAGCCGGTCGAGGACACGGCCCGGGTGATCAGCCGGATGGTCGACATCATCATGATCCGCACCTTTGAGCAGACCAAGCTCGAGGCCTTCGCCGCGAACTCGCGCGTGCCGGTGATCAACGGCCTCACCAACGAATACCACCCGTGCCAGATCCTGGCCGATGTGTTCACCTGCATCGAGCAGCGCGGCAGCATGAGCGGCAAGGTCGTCGCCTGGGTCGGCGACGGCAACAACATGGCCGCGACCTGGCTGCAGGCCGCCGACGTCCTCGGCTTCACGCTGCATGTGAGCACGCCGGGCGGCTACGAGGTCGATCCGGTCGCCGCCGGCGTCAAGCGCACCGACTGCGTCAAGGTGTTCGGCGATCCGCTCGAGGCCTGTCGCGGCGCCGACGTCGTCACCACCGACGTCTGGACCAGCATGGGCTACGAGTCGGAAAACGCCGAGCGCATGAAGGCCTTCGCCGACTGGTGCGTCGACCGCGAGATGATGGCTGCCGCGAAGGCCGACGCGCTTTTCATGCACTGCCTGCCGGCGCACCGTGGCGAGGAGGTCGAGGCCGAGGTGATCGACGGGCCGCAGTCGGTCGTCTGGGACGAGGCCGAGAACCGGATGCACGTGCAGAAGGCGCTCATGGAATATTTGGTG
>JAYVVB010000258.1:0-6572 GCA_043787455.1 Rhizobacter sp. | reverse complement strand
GCGAAATCACTCGCGCAAGGCACGCCGAAAATGAAGGCGACCATCACGGCGATCGCCTGACCCCAGCCGTTTCCTGGGCATTGCGATCGCATCCGAATGCACCGTGCGCTCGATACACAAGGTGTTGATCTCGCCAATAGCCCTCAGGGACGTCGACCGGAGCGGGAGGGTTCTGCCCGCCCCCGTGTCGCGGCAACATGAAGTGGAGTAGCCAGGTGCTGATCGCGCCCCAATGGACAGAGGAGATCAGCTGGCTCGACGCGACGGTCCGCTCGACCTCACTGGACACGCTGTCAAGGTCCAGGCGATGCCCGATCGACTGCAGGAAGAAGCTGTGCATGAACACTACGCGCGGCCGCCATACTGGCGCCAAGATGGCCGGGAGCTGGGCTGAATTTTGTCGAATCACGCGGCGGGACTCGCGGCCGAATGGCAGGAAGAGTCGTTTCGTGGAGCAAGTGACGACTCCTGACCGCCATCGGAGCGGCGCCGGATAAGCCGCCCCCGACCGAGGCGGCAGTTTCGTTTCCCGACACACTCACCACGCACCGCGCCGGTCGCTTGCCCCCACCCACTGTGAAAGAATAGATGTCGCTTCGGCTGTGCATCGTCAAATCCCTCGTCGAACGCCACCCGTAGGATTCGCTGAAGAGCATAGCCGCCTGATGGGCGCCCTCCACGAGGCGCATCCGTACGACATACCAGCAAGCACGCCGCCAACAATGCACAGTCGAGGTCAAATGCGCCGAAGGACGGCCGTCATCAGCCACCGCGCTATTCGCGCGATGAAACCTCCGAAGGCGGCCGCGACTAATCTCAGGCTCCACAGCACACGTCGGGCGAGGCCGAGCGCTAGCCACGAGACACCGGATTCTCAAACGCCCGTTTGTGGCGGAGCCGGCAATTCGCTGACGGTGACCCGGGCCGCGTTCAGTTGCTGGTCAGCGCGGATTTGACAAAGGCCTTCAGGTGATCCTAACGTCTTCGCAGCATCAATGGGCCTGGACGGCCGATCCGAACACTCCGGCGCGCCGTCCCGCATCGCAGTCCACAGGGCTGCAGCGAATCGTTTTCGCCGCAGAGGAACAAGCCATTGATGTCCGACAGCGCACAGACTCGCCGGACGTCCGAGCGTAGCTTTGGCAACGACAAAGGGCGCCTCACCCGGTCCGGGGCCGAAACGCGCGATGAGGAAATGCATGAGTCTCTTTTCGATGGAACACGGCCAAGCAGCCTATCGTGCCGACTTCGTCATCTACGGCAGCGCGGTCGCTTCACTGACGGCCTTGTTGCTGATTCGGGCGCCGCGCGGACAAAGCGTCGAGCTGACGGCCCTCGCCATCGCGGGTCTCGCGGGTTGGACTGCGATCGAATACCTGCTGCACCGATTCGTACTGCACGGGATGGCGCCATTCAGACGCTGGCACGAGGAACATCACCAACGGCCGCTCGCGTTGATCTGCACGCCGACCATGCTGAGCGCAGCACTGATCTTCACGCTCGTTTTCCTTCCGGGTCTCTTGCTGGGAACCATTTGGAGGGCCCTAGCACTGACGACCGGCGTGCTCGTCGGCTACTCCTGCTACGCCCTTACGCATCACGCGACGCATCACTGGCGCTCCAGCGGCCGGTGGCTGACGCGTCGCAAGCGATGGCACGCGCTCCATCACCACGACCCCTTGCGACGCAGCGGGTATGGAGTGACGACCGAGTTCTGGGATCACGCATTCGGGACTGCCCATCCCGTGCGGCCATTTCGAAAAGCAGCATAGGGCGCTCGATCGCCTCCGGATCGGACCCAATGCAACGAGGCTAGCCGCCGAACTCGACCTGGGCAACCGTGCTTCGGGCACGCGCGGAAAAAAGTTCGAGATTTCGAAGACCAATCGCCTGCATCGACATGCCTGACCCGGCGTCCGGCCCAGGACCGCACAGTGGCCGTTCGAACAATGTGTCCTGCATCGCTTCCCAGCAGCACCGGACCGACGCCACGTCGCCCATGCGTGCCGAGCACGGGCAGATCCGCGTTCCAGGTGCTGACTTGCTCGTTGACGCCATCTTCGCGACCAGTTCCTCGAGCGACGCCGTGCCGATGGCGCCTTCGGCCTCGACACGTCTGCCTGCCGGGCATAGAACGCTCAGGAGTGACCTGCTTTCAGGAGGCGCCGCACCCGGCTCGCGCCCACTCGGCCCAGACCGATCATTGCAATCTGCATTCTGTTCTCCGCTGGTTTCAAATCCTGACGACGACCCGGTGGGTCTGCCCGTCGTCGACCATGTCGATCTCTGCCGCCGATGTCGGGGAGCCGTCGACGTCGAGCCCCGCTGAATCAGCCGGGCGCGCGACCCGACATTCGATCGCATAGGTGGCGGTGCCGAATCGATAGCTTACGTCGAAGCCCTCCCAGCCTCGGGGCAGGAGGGGACGCACACGAAGCTGGCTTGCGCTGCGGGTGACGCCCAGGAGCGATTCGAGGATCAGCTGGAACATCCACCCGGCGGAGCCCGTGTACCAGGTCCACCCGCCGCGGCCGGCGTGAGGTGCGAACGCATAGACGTCGCCGGCGACGACGTAGGGCTCGACTTTGTAGGTGGCGATGTCGCGCGGGCCGGCAGCATGGCTGACAGGGTTGAGCAGTGCGAACAGTTCCCAGGCCCTCTCGACGTCGCCCAATCGAGCGAACGCAAGCGCTGCCCAGACCGCGGCGTGCGTGTACTGGCCGCCGTTCTCGCGCACGCCGGCGACGTAGCCCTGGATGTAACCGGGCGACGGCTTCGAATTCTCGAAGGGTGGTTCCAGAAGCTGGATCAACCGCGTGTCGCGGCGTACCAGGCGGCGATCGACCGCGTCCATGGCCTGGCGCGCACGATCCGGGTCGGCCGCGCCGGACAGGACGGCCCAGCTCTGCGCGATCGAATCGATCTTGCATTCGGCGTTGCCCGCCGTGCCGAGCGGCGAGCCGTCGTCGAACCAGGCGCGTTGGTACCAGTCGCCATCCCAGGCCGAAGCTTCGATGCGCTGGCGCAGTGCCGCTGCCTCGCTCTCGCACAGGTCGCCGAACGCGGTGTCGCAACGCTGTCGTGCCAGAGTCGCGAAGCGCGTCAGGACGGCGAACAGAAAAAATGCCAGCCAGACGCTTTCACCCTTGCCGGCGACCCCGACGAGATTCATGCCGTCGCTCCAGTCGCCCGAACCCATCAACGGCAGGCCGTGCTTGCCGTAGCGCAGGCCGTGGCGGATCGAACGCACGCAATGCTCGTAAAGGCTCGCACTTTCGGCGGAGACGCTCGGCAGTTCGTAGTTCGACTCTTCGCCATCCTCGAGGAGGCGGCTCTCGAGGAAGTGGCACGACTCGTCGAGCACGCCCATGTCACCGGTCGTCTCGATATAGCGGCAAGCCACGAAAGGCAGCCACAAGTAGTCGTCGGAGCACCGCGTGCGTACACCTCTGCCTGCGGGCGGGTGCCACCAGTGCTGCACATCGCCTTCGAGAAATTGGCGCGATGCCGAGCGCAACAGATGCTCGCGGACCAGACCCGGCTCGCAATGCACCAGCGCCATCACATCCTGCAACTGGTCGCGAAAGCCGAACGCGCCGCTCGACTGGTAGAAGCCGTTGCGACCCCACAGGCGGGACGCGATCACCTGGTAGATGAGCCAGCCGTTGGCGAGGGCATTGAGGTCCGGATCAGGGGACCGCACGGTGACGGCACCGAGCGTGCGGCGCCAGTAAGCATGCACGGATTCGAGCGCGCTGCGTGCGGCTTCGGCGCCGCGCCAGCGCAGTGCCAGGCCGCGCACCTCATCACGAGTCTTGCCGGCGCCGAGCCGGAAACGCACCGTGCGCGTTTGTCCCTGTGCAAGCTCGAAGGCGACACGCAGTGCGGCGCACGGGTCGAGCGCGGCGCCGACACGGCCTGACAACTGCCCTTTGACGACGGCGCCCGGACGCGCCAGCGTTCCTGCCGGGCCAAAGAAGTCTCCGCGGTCTGCGCAGACCTGGGCAGCGCCTTCATCGACATCGAAGAACGCCGTGCGGCCGGCGAAGTCGGTGTTGTACGAATTGCGGGCAAACATCGCCCCTGTGTCGGTGTCGATGTCGGTGACGATCTGCATCAGTGTCTTGCCGCGTTCGTCTCCGAGCACCCAGTCCAGGTAGCCGGTGACGGACAGGCGCCGGTTGCGATCCGAGCGGTTGTGCAGAGTCAGCACTGAGAACTTGACCGGAGCGTCGATCGCAACGTAGACGCACAACTCGGATTCGATGCCTTCTTCCGCATGCTCGAAGATGCTGTAGCCAAAGCCATGGCGCACGACGTAGGGCGCCGCGCTTCGCGTCGGCAGGAGGGTGGGCGACCAGAAGCAACCGGTCGCGTCGTCGCGGATGTAGAGCGCCTCGGTGTTGACATCGCCCACCGGATCGTTCGACCATGGCGTCAGTGAACTCGTGGGCGTTCTCGCTCCAGGTCGTGGCGCTGCCGCTCTCCGACACCAGCGTCCCGAAGTCGGGATTGGCCAGCACGTTGACCCACGGCGCCGGTGTCATACGGGTCGTGGAGATGTTGGCGACGTATTCCCGGCCATCCGCCGAAAAGCCACTGTTCGCCACGGCGGCGGACTCAGGGGCCGCCGATGCCCGTGAGTTGCCGGCACGCCCCCGCGACGCGGGCGGGTCCGCGCGGCAGCTCCGGGCGACCTGCGCCGCAAACGTCCCCGCAGCGTCGGAAATCACTATGCGAGCCACGCTCTCCAGCAGTGTGCGATCGCCGTCGTCGAGCTTCGCGTTGTCGCGAACGAAGACGCCGCCAGACTTGTCGAGCCGGTCGGCGCTCGGGCCCGAGCTGAGCGCCTGGCTGATCGCTTCGAAGAGCGTGGTCGCGCCAAGAGGGCTCGAAGCGGCAACGATCACGAGATCCGCCTCAATCCCATGGGCGCGCCAATGCGCGTGGGCGCGAACGAACTCGTTCAGCAGATCGATTCCGGTCGGGCTGGACATCTGAAGAAGCACAAGCGGGAAATCGCCGGATATCCCGAATCCCCAGAGTCCCGACTGTCCGCGCCGGTTTTGCTCGATGACGCGTGCGTCGGCGCGCAACCCCGGGTCGGCGTACAGGATCGACGCCGCCATCCGTTCGTAGAGAACGGCGTCGGCCGCGCTCGCCCGGAGCCTGTCCAGGGTGGTTTGTCGGTACATCCCGGCCCGTTCGAGTATTCGTGTCGAGGAAAGAGGCTCCTTCTGCTTGCCTGCCAGCGCCTTGCAGCCCTCGCGCGACTCAGCGATACCCGTGAGCCAGTCGATGGTGATCGAAGTGCCCGGCTCGAGTGCGAAGGCAACGCGGATCGCGGCCACCGCGTCGAGCACCGGACCGGCGCTGCCCGAGAGTCCCGCGTCGCCGGTCAACGCCAGCGGGTCTGCGACGCTGCGGCCGCGGCCGATGAAGCACGACCGGTCGGTCTCGTACGACACCTCGGCATCGCGCGCCTCGGGCGCGGACACGAGATGGAACAGCCAGGGCGTCGGATCGTCGGCCTTGCTCGGCCGGCGGGTCGCGAAGACCGCGCGGAGGGCCGGGTCCACTTCGGTGTGCAGGAACAGCTTGCTGAATGCCGGGTGGGCGGAGTCGGTGGCGGGGGGCGCGAGAACGATTTCGGCAAAGCTCGTGGCGGTCAGCGTCCGGCGTCGTTCGGAAAGATTCGTGATGCGCACCCGGCGCAGCTCGACGTCGTCGTCGGACGACACCGCGATCTCCGTTCGCGTCTCGATTTCGTGGTCGCGCCGCGTGAACGCCGCCACCCCGTCGACGAAGCTCGAGTCGCAGGAGTCGGGCTGCTGCAGGGTCGGCTGCAGCGTCGTCGACCAGACCGCGGCGTCGTCTGCATCCAGCAGGTAGCAGAACGTTCCCCAATTGTCGAGCGTCGCGTCCTCGCGCCATCGCGTCACGGCGTGGCGTTTCCAGTGGCTGTAACCGCCGCCGGCTGCCGTGATCATCACGTGGTAGCTGCCGTTGGAAAGCAAGCTCAGTCGTGGCATCGCATGTCCTCGGTTGCTGCGCGGTTGCTCTTGCTGCACACCGGCGTGCTCAGGGACGTTCCAGGCGGTGCGCCGAGAGGGCGGGCGCGCCAGTCATCGACAACGTACTCGGGCTTGTTGTGATGCGCGGAGGGCAGCTTGCTGCCCTTGTAGAGGTCGTGTCCCGGGCCGGCGCCGCGCGCACGGCGCGGAGTGCTCGCGCTCTCGCTCGACCCAGCGTGGTTCATCTGCCGGCGCCGGTCTTGCGGATTGTCGCGCTGCCCCAGGGTCATTTTGTCGATCCCGGGCTTCACTTGCGGAGCTGCCTGGCGCTGAGGCTCGGGACTGTCGTCGCTTCGAACGCACGCGAAGCCAGCCGCGACGAACGTCAGCGCGGCGATGCCGTCGGGGATGAGGGTCTTGTTCACGATGCTCCACGCCGAAGCTGGCGTGGCGATTGGGCGGATGGCGGTTTGTAGCGCTATCGCGCTCCGGATGTCTGTTCGCCAGCGCACAGTTGGCTGCCTCCGCCGACTTGCGTCGGCGTCGCATGCGGACGGC
>JAYVVB010000257.1:0-3464 GCA_043787455.1 Rhizobacter sp. | reverse complement strand
GGTGATCGGTGCCGCGCCTTTCGTCGCATCGCAGGCGCTGATCGCGCGCGGCGACGACATGCACGGCATCGTCGTGCGTGGCATCGTGCCGCAGGAGGAAGCGACCGTCACCGACCTCGCCGCGAAGCTGAAGGACACGACGCTCGCGCGTCTCGTCCCCGGCACCTGGAGCGTCGTCCTCGGCGTCGAGCTCGCCAGGTCGCTCGGCGTGCACGAGGGCGACAAGGTCACGATCGTCCTACCCGGCGGCCAGGTGACGCCCGCCGGCATCGTGCCGCGGCTGCGCACGCTCACCGTCGTCGGCACCTTCGACGCCGGCCACTACGAATACGACAGCGGCCTCGCCCTCGTCGCCCTCGAGGATGCGGCCAAGCTCTTTCGTGTCGAGGGCCCGACCGGCATCCAGCTGCGCCTGAAGGACCTCGACCGCGCGCCGCTCGTCGGCGCCGAGCTCGCGCAAAGCCTCGGCCCGAGTGTCGTCGTGCGCGACTGGACGAGCACCAACCGCAACTGGTTCTCGGCGGTGCAGGTGGAAAAGCGCCTGATGTTCATCATCCTCACGCTGATCGTCGCCGTCGCTGCCTTCAACCTCGTCTCGACGCTCGTCATGACCGTCACCGACAAGCGCGCCGACATCGCCATCCTGCGCACGCTCGGCGCGACGCCGCGCTCGGTGATGGCGATCTTCATGGTCCAGGGCGCGGCCTCGGGCGTGATCGGCACCGCCTGTGGCGTGCTCCTCGGCCTCCTCGTCGCCTTCAACATCGACGTCATCGTGCCCGCGATCGAGCGGCTGCTGCACGTGAGCTTCCTGCCGGGCAGCATCTACCTCATCAGCCGCATGCCGAGCGATCCGCAGCAGGGCGACATCGTGCCGATCGCGATCATCTCGCTCGTGCTCGCTTTCGTCGCGACGCTCTATCCGAGCTGGCGCGCGAGCCGGATGCAGCCGGCCGAAGCGCTGCGCTATGAGTGAGGCGAGCGCGAACGGGGACGGCCCGATCCTCGTCGCGCGCGGTCTGCACAAGCAGTTCGTCGAAGGCAGCGGTGACGAGGCGCTCGACGTCACCGTGCTGCGCGGCGTCGACCTCGAGGTCCGCCGTGGCGAAGCACTCGCCGTCGTCGGCGCGTCGGGCTCGGGCAAGAGCACGCTGCTGCACCTCCTCGGCGGCCTCGAGGCGCCGACGCGCGGCAACGTCTTTCTCTGCGGGCGCGACTTCACGACGCTCGGCGCGAGCGAGCAGGGTGAATGGCGCAACCGCCATCTCGGCTTCGTCTACCAGTTCCATCATCTGCTGCCCGAGTTCACGGCGCTCGACAACGTCGCCATGCCGCTCCGCATCCGCCGCGTTGCGAGCGCCGAAGCGCGCGAGCGCGCGGCCGAGGCGCTGCGCTCGGTGGGCTTGAGCGAGCGGCTGATGCACCGGCCGTCGCAGCTCTCGGGCGGTGAGCGCCAGCGGGTCGCGATCGCGCGCTCGCTTGCCGGCCAGCCCGACTGCGTTCTCGCCGACGAACCCACCGGCAACCTCGATCGCGCCACCGCCGACGCGGTGTTCCAGCAGATGCTCGAGCTCGTGCGCGGGCGGCGCATGGCCTTCGTCCTCGTCACCCACGACGAGAGCCTGGCCGCGCGCTGCGACCGGCGCCTGCATCTGGCTCAAGGCAAGCTCGTGCCCTGAACGGTCTTCGACATGGGCGCGACTCAGCGCCAGTCGACCGAGCCGAAGCGTTCCTGGCCGAGCAGCGTGTAGAACACGCCGATGGTGTTGCGCACCTGCCGCCCGGTCGACGCGCCGGCGAAGTTCGCGTCGCGCCGGTTGCCGAGGTAGCGCAGCGCAATGGCGTGCTGCTTGTAGACGCGCACCGTGAGGGCAGCGTCCAGGCGGACGATGTTGTCGTGCCCCCCGACGTGCCGGAGGCGACGTTGCTCACGAAATACTCGCGGCCGGTGATGTCGAGCGAGGCCCGGCCGGTGTGCGTCAGGCGCAGCGCGAGCAGGGCCTGTGGCGTGACGCCGTAGTTGTAGTCGCGGTCGCTCGCCGCGCCGTTGGCGGTGTAGCCCACGCCCGCCGTCGCGGTGCCTTCGAGCGAGAGGTCCTGCGTCATCCACCAGTGGCCCGTCGTCCCGAGCGAGACTGCCGTCGTCGAGACGCGAAAGGTCTGCGGCGAGATGTAGTCGTAGCTGCCGTAGATGCCCCAGACGCCCCGGTAGTCGGGACCGGCTTCGTAAGGGCGGCCGATCAGCAGGCCGCGCGTCAAGACGGTCTCGATGCCGTTCGCGCTCGACGCCGTCGCCTGGAAATTGAAGTAGTCGAAGGGCCGCGTGTACTGGTAGCCCTTGGCGCCGGGCGAGCCGTAGTCGATCGAGAAGTCGGCTTGCATCTCGTTCGGCTTGAAGCGGGTCGAGGTGATGCCGGTCTCTTCGCGCACGCTGTGCACGTAGCCGAGCTGCGCGCGGCTGAAGTAGGGCGCGTCGTGGCTCGAGAAGATGCCGCCGTAGCGGTCGGCGAAGACCAGTCGGTTGAAGCCGCTCGACGGCGAGATCGCCGCTGCGGCGGCCTCGCGCCAGGGCCGCGACATTCCGCCGCCTTTCTCGAGCACCAGGCTCGACATGCGGAACATCGCCTCGCCGAGAAAGGTCCCGCCAATGCCGCTCGCAACCTGGTCGTTGCGCGACGGGTGCGTCTGCTCGCCGAAGATCTCCCAGAAGCCGCTGCCGGCGAAGGCGTAGCCCGCCGACTCCCAGTAGTCGAACCCGGCCGAGCGCGCGAAGCCGAGGTACATCGAGCCCTGGTACGGATGAGCGAACTGGTTGATCGAGAACGGGTCGCGGTCGGTGCCCCAGCCGCTGTGCAGGTTGCGGCGGATGCTGCCGAGGCTCACCGCGTAGTCGTCGCGGCCGCTGCCGAAGACGCGATTGAAGCGGTTGAGCAAGAAGTCGAAGCCGATGATCTCGAGCGCCGGCAGCGCGTAGTCCTTCGGCCGCGAGGCGACGGCGGTGATCACCGCAGGCTCGGCGACCACCGTCGTCGGCAAGAACGGGCGGGCGCCCGCGCCGCTGGCCGCGGCCGCCGGTGACGCGGGGCTGTCGGCGATGTCGGCTGCGTGCACGACGACAGGCACGGCAAGCGTCGCCGCCAGCATGGACAAGCGCGCGCGGGTGGACGGGGATCGGCCGATCGGGTGAAGGCAGGAGTTCGGACGCGTCATGACGAAGGGCGAGCAAGACCGATACAGGCCAGCGTAGCCGCACGCCCCAAGTCGATGGCGTCCGTTCGGCGCGACGCAGCATGCTCCTATGCGATTCGCGTGCGTCGCGTGGCGGTACCGCGACGCGGGCGTCTCACGGCACGGTGAGGGCGATGTCGTAGCGGATGAAGCCGTCGTGCCGCGCGACCTTGTCGTACAGGGCGCGCGCGGTCGTGTTGTCGGCGCGCGTGTGCCAGTAGAGCCGGGGTGCGCCT
>JAYVVB010000256.1:0-3032 GCA_043787455.1 Rhizobacter sp. | reverse complement strand
GCCGTGCAGGATCGCGAAGAGCGCAGCCGCCGGCCCGCCGACGACGCTCAGCGCGAGCGCGCCGAGCGGATGCAGCAGCGCCGCGAGTCGCGCCGAGAGCAACGGATGGACGCGTCGCAGGACGCCGAACTCGAGGACGCGGCCCGCGACCTGCGCCGGGCCGACGAGCGCGCCGACCCCGATCGCAACGGCGAGCGTGGCGCCGCTCGCCTGCAGCAGCTGCGGCAGGTGCGCGGCCATCGCCGTGCTCACGAACCAGGTCGCGGCGAAAGCGATCGCGAGCAGCATCGAGGCGCGCTCCGGTGTCTGGCCGATGGTCGTGATCGTTGCCGATGCCGCCGCAGCGGGTTGCGTCGCGGGCGCGGCGCCGGCGCGCGGAATCATCGCGTTCAACGGGATGCCGACGACGAGGTGCAGCGCGGCCCATGCGAAACACGCACCGCGCCAGCCGACATGGCTTTCGAGCAGCGCCGAGAGCGGCCAGCCCACCGTGCTCGCGAAGCCGGCGATCAACGTGATGCCTGTGATCGCGCCGCGCGAGCCGGAGCCGTACAGGCGCACGAGCGCCGCGAACGCCGCTTCGTAGAGGCCGCTGCCCATGCCGACGCCGAGGATCGCCCACGCGGCGAAGAGACTCCATGGTCCCATGGCCATGCCGAGCGCGGCGAGCCCCGCGGCGAACACGAGGTTGGTGCCGATCAGCACGACGCGCCCACCCCAGCGGTCGATCGCCTGCCCCGCATGCGGGCCGAGCGCGGCCGAGACGAGGAGCGCTGCCGAGAACGCGGCGAACACGGTCGGCGTCGTGACGCCGAGGTCGCGCGCCATCGGCACCGCGAGCACCGCCGGCACGTAGTACGACGAGGCCCACGCCAGGGTCTGCGCCGTGCCGAGGGCGAGGACGGTCGCGAGTTTGTCGTTCAAGGCCGTGTCACGCCCTCGATCGGCCGCGCTCGTACCAGGCCTCGGAGCGATTGACGACGGCGACGACAGCCAGCATCACGGGCACTTCAATCAGCACGCCGACGACCGTTGCGAGAGCTGCACCCGATTCGAATCCGAAAAGACCGATCGCCGTCGCCACGGCGAGCTCGAAGAAGTTGCTGGCGCCGATGAGAGCCGACGGTCCGGCGACGCAATGCTGCACGCCGAGCCGGCGGTTCAGCCAGTACGCCAGGCTCGAGTTCATCAACACCTGGATCAGGATCGGCACCGCCAGCAGGGCGATCACGAGCGGCTGATGCAGGATGCGCTCGCCCTGGAACGCGAACAGCAGGACGAGCGTCAGCAGCAAGGCGGCGATCGAGAACGGGCCAAGCCGCGCCACGACGGTCTGGAAGCGGCCGAGGCCGCTGCGCAGGAGCGACCGGCGCCAGACCTGCGCCACGATCACCGGCACGACGATGTAGAGCGCGACGGACGTCAGCAGCGTGTCCCACGGCACATGGATCGACGACAGTCCGAGCAGGAGCGCGACCAGGGGAGCGAAGGCGAGGATCATGATGGCGTCGTTCAGTGCCACCTGGGACAGCGTGAAGTAGGGATCGCCCTTGCACAGCTGGCTCCACACGAACACCATCGCCGTGCAGGGCGCGGCCGCGAGCAGGATGAGACCGGCCACGTAGCTGTCGATCTCGGCCGCAGGCAGCCACGGCGCGAAGACATGGCCGATGAAGATCCAGGCGAGGAGCGCCATCGAGAACGGCTTCACGGCCCAGTTGACGAACAGCGTGACGCCGATGCCGCGCAGATGCGCGCGCACCTTGCCGAGGGCCGCGAAGTCGACCCTCAGCAGCATCGGCACGATCATCACCCAGACAAGCAATCCCACCGGCAGATTGACGCGCGCGAGCTCGATGCCGGCGACGATGCGGGTGAGGCCCGGGAACATCTGGCCGGCCGCGACGCCGACGGCAATGCACAGGGCCACCCAGAGCGTGAGATAGCGCTCGAAAAAGCCGATGGCAGGCGTCGGGCTCCCAAGCGCCGGCGCGGCGACCGTCACGAGGCGCCGATCGCGTCGACCCGACGCTGGACCGTCGGGCGGTCGAATGCATCTAGCGACAGCGACAGCATGAGCTCGATACGCCGCTTCAGCGCCAGCGCCGTGTCGAGAAAGGCCCGTGCGATGGTCGCGTCGTCGCCGGTGATCGCCGCGGGGTCGGGCATGCCCCAGTGCGCGGTGACGGGAGCGCCGGGCCAGAAGGGGCACGCCTCGCCGGCAGCCTGGTCGCACACCGTGATGACGAAGTCTATCGACGGCGGGAACGGCGCGGCGAACTCGTCCCATGCCTTGCTTCTGAGCCCCCGCGTCGGCACACCCATCGACCGAAGCGTCCGAAGCGCGAGGGGATGCACTGCGCCCTTGGGATGGCTGCCGGCCGAGTGCGCCTGGAACCGCCCCTTGCCCAGCACGTTCATCAGCGCTTCGGCGAGGATCGATCGGGCCGAGTTGCCGGTGCAGAGGAAGAGGACGCGGCGGACCGTGTTGTCCATGGCCTCAACAGCCCGACGCCTGGTTCACCGGCACGCCGACCGCCTTGCGGCGCGGCGCCGCCGGCGCGCAACACGCCGATGCCGGTTCGCTGGCCACGGTCTTCTCGCTGAAAACGGGAATGTAGCAACAGCTCGTCTGCCATCGTCGAGGACGGGGGTGTCGGCACACTCGACGCGCGCCGCAAGCGCGGCGAGCTCCTCGTCGCTGTCGGTCTGCAGGCCGAGGTGATCGACGCCGGGAGCAGCGCCGCGGTTCGAGATGGCGAAGTTGATGCGCGGATCCTCGAGCATCCACTTGGCGTAGTCGGCCTCGAGGCGGGTCGGCTCGGCAGCGAACATCCTGGCATAGAAGGCGACGCTGGCCTGCAGGTCGTCGACATGGGCATCGACGTGGAAGCGCTTCATGATGAGGTCTCCTCCTCGGATCAGCAGTGGCCGGACGCCGAGACGTCTTCGGTCGCGCACGCGTCGCCCCGGCAGCAGTTCTCGGTGAGGTAGCCGAGCAGCGCGTTCATGCGCTCGTACGCTGCCCGGTA
>JAYVVB010000255.1:0-2692 GCA_043787455.1 Rhizobacter sp. | reverse complement strand
GTGATCAGCGAATCGCCCACCGACGTGCAGCCGGTCTTCGACATCATCGCCGAGCGGGCGGCCGCGCTGACGGCGGCGCGCTTTTGCCTCGTCACCCGGCTCGACGGCGAGATGCTGCAGCTCGTCAGTCTGCACGGCGTCGGCGAGGCCGGCACCACGGCGCTGCGCACCGCCTGGCCGCAGCGCTTGCAGGACAGCACTTCGATCGCCGCGCGTGCCCTGCGCCGGCGCGGCGTCGTCAACGTCGCCGACCTGCTCGCCGAGTCCGACGCCGACTACGCGCCGGTGATGAAGCGCGTCTGCGAGACGGCCGGCTTTCGCAGCGGACTGAGTGTTCCGATGCTGCGCGACAAGCAGCTGATCGGCGCGATCACCGTCAACCGCGCCGAACCCGGCCTCTACGCCGACAAGGAGATCGAGCTGCTGCAGACGTTCGCGCGCCAGGCGGTGGTGGCGATCGAGAACGTGCGCCTGTTCAACGAGACCAAGGAAGCGCTCGAGCAGCAGACGGCGACCGCCGAGGTGCTGCAGGTCATCAGCAACTCGGTGGCCGACACCCGCCCGGTGTTCGCCATCATCGCCGAGCGTGCCGTCCGCTTGACCGGGGCCGAGTACGGCTGGGTGTTCCGTTTCGACGGCAAGCTCATCGAAGTGGCGAGCTCTTTCGGCATCGATACGCCCGGCTTGCACGCTGCCCGGCAGCTCTTCCCGATGCCGCCCGGCGACCGCTCGATCACGGCGCGGGCCATCCGCGACGGCGTCGTCGTCAATGTCGGCGACGTGATGAGCGAGGCTGGATCCGAATCGCTGCGCGAGCTCACCGCCGCCGTCGGCAATCGCGCCGTCCTCAGCGTGCCGATGTGGCACGACGGCGGCATCATCGGCGCGATCGCCGTCAATCGCGTCGCTCCCGGTCGTTTCGCGGACAAGGAGGTCGAGCTGCTGAAGACCTTCGCCCACCAGGCGGTGATCGCGATCCAGAACGCGCGCCTGTTCAAGGAGGCGCAGGAGGCGCGCGCCGCCGCCGAGGCAGCGAACGAAGCCAAGAGCTCCTTCCTCGCGACCATGAGCCACGAGATACGCACACCGATGAACGCGGTGATCGGCATGAGCGGCCTGCTCCTCGACACGCCGCTCAACGACGAGCAGCGCGACTTCGCCGGCACGATCCGCGACTCGGGCGACGCGCTGCTGACGATCATCAACGACATCCTCGACTTCTCGAAGATCGAGGCGGGGCGGATGGACATCGAGGCGCAGCCTTTCGATCTGCGCGAGTGCGTCGAGTCGGCGCTCGACCTGATCGGCGCGCGCGCCGCCGAGAAGCGCCTCGACATCGCCTACCAGTTCGAAAGCGAGGTGCCGCCGGCCGTCACCGGCGACGTGACGCGGCTGCGCCAGATCCTGCTCAACCTGCTGAGCAACGCGGTGAAGTTTACCGAGCAGGGCGAGGTCGTGCTTACGGTGTCGACCAGCGGCGACGAGCTGCATTTCGCCGTGCGCGACACCGGCATCGGCCTGAGCGACGTCGGCAAGTCGCGCCTGTTCCAGAAGTTCAGCCAGGCCGACAGCAGTACGACGCGCAAGTACGGCGGCACCGGCCTCGGCCTCGCGATCAGCAAGCTGCTCGCCGAGCTGATGGGCGGATCGATGTGGGCGGAGAGCGCCGGCCTCGGCCTCGGCTCGACCTTCCACTTCACGATAAAGGCGCCGGTCGCCGAGCTGCCCGCCGGCACGCGGCGCGACTTCCTCGGCGTCCAGCCGGCGCTTCGCGGCAAGCGCATCCTCGTTGTCGACGACAACGAGACCAACCGCCGCATCCTCGCGCTGCAGGCCGCGAAGTGGGGCATGAGCGTGCACGACTCCGACGATCCCGCGCGAGCGCTCGACATGCTCGCGAAGGACCGCTTCGACCTCGCCATCGTCGACATGCACATGCCCGGCATGGACGGCGAGGCGCTGGCCAAGCGCATCCGCGCCGCCGGACACACGCTGCCGCTCGTTCTCTTCACCTCGCTCGGGCGGCGCGAGGAAGGCGACGGCCTTTTCGCCGCGACCCTCACCAAGCCGTTGCGGCAGAGCCAGCTGTTCGACACGCTCGTGACGCTGCTCGCCCACGACGCCGCGCCGAAGACGGTGCCTGGCAAAGAGCGTCCGAAGATCGACGCCACGCTCGCCGCGCGTCATCCCTTGCGCATCCTGCTCGCCGAGGACAACGTCGTGAACCAGAAGCTCGCCCTGCGCCTGCTCCAGCAGATGGGCTATCGCGCCGACCTCGCCTCCAACGGCGTCGAAGCGATCGAGTCGATCGCGCGGCAACCCTACGACGTCGTTCTGATGGACGTGCAGATGCCGGAGATGGACGGGCTCGAGGCGACGCGGCACATCGTCGCGCGCTGGCCGGAACGCGAGCGGCCGCGCATCGTCGCGATGACCGCCAATGCGATGCAGGGCGATCGCGAGGCGTGCCTCGCCGCGGGGATGGACGACTACGTCGTCAAGCCGATCCGAGTCGATGCGCTGGTCGAGGCGTTGATGCAGGCGAGGGCGGGCCATGGGCACTGACCTCCGGCGCCTCGTCGACACCGTGCTGCGCCTGAACGCGCTGCAGACCGAAGCCGAGCTCCATCCGTTCCTGGTCGAGTCCGCTGTCGACCACCTCGGGGCGCAGCGCGTGCTGCTCGTCCTCGCG
>JAYVVB010000254.1:0-3536 GCA_043787455.1 Rhizobacter sp. | reverse complement strand
GTCAGGATTGAATCGATGCCCTTCTCCTCCAACACCCGGCGCCAGTTCGTTGTAGCGCGGCAGATGGGTCGACGAGCTGATCGGCGTGAACGCGCCCGGCAGCGAGAAGACAATGACGTTCTTGCCGGCGAAGAGATCGTCGGTCGTCACCGGCCTCACCCCATGTGCAGCCCGCCGTTCACGGAGAAATCGGCGCCGGTCGCGAAACCCGACTCGTCCGACGCGACCCACGAAACCATCGACGCAATGTCCTGCGGCGTGCCGAGCCGCTTGACCGGGATGCCGGCAACGATCTTGTCGAGCACCTCCGGGCGGATCGCCTTGACCATGTCAGTCGCGATGTAGCCCGGGCTCACGGTGTTGACGGTGACGCCCTTGCTCGCCACCTCCTGAGCCAGCGCCATCGTGAAGCCGTGCATGCCGGCCTTGGCGGCCGAGTAGTTGGTCTGGCCGAACTGGCCCTTCTCGCCGTTCACCGAGGAGATGTTGACGATCCGGCCCCAGCCGCGATCGACCATGTCGTCGATCACCTGCTTGGTGACATTGAAGAGGCTGGTCAGGTTGGTCTCGATGACCGCGTCCCAATCGACGCGGGTCATCTTCCTGAACATGCCGTCACGGGTGATGCCGGCGTTGTTGACGAGCACGTCGACCGGCCCGTGCTCGGCGTGCACCTTCTGGAACGCGGCGACGGTCGAGTCCCAGTCGCCGACGTTGCCGACCGAGCCGTGAAAGGTGAAGCCGAGCGCCGACTGCTCGCCGAGCCACTTGGCGTGATCGCGGCTCGGGCCGCAGCCGGCGATCACCGTGAAGCCGTCCTTGTGCAGTCGCTGGCACAGCGACGTGCCGATGCCGCCCATCCCTCCCGTGACGTAGGCGATCTTTCTCTTGTTGGCCATGATGTCGACGCTTTCAGCGTTCGACGCACAAGGCAACGCCCATGCCGCCGCCGATGCACAGCGACGCGATGCCCTTCTTCGCGTTGCGCCTGCCCATCTCGTGCAGCAGCGTCACCAGGATGCGGCAGCCCGACGCACCGATCGGATGACCGATCGCAATCGCGCCGCCGTTGACGTTGACCTTGCTCGTGTCCCAGCCCATCTCGTTGTTGACGGCGCAGGCCTGCGCCGCGAACGCCTCGTTGATCTCGAGCAGGTCGAGGTCCTGCGGTTTCCAGCCGGCGCGCTCGAGCGCCTTCTTCGACGCCGGCACCGGACCCATGCCCATGATCGAAGGATCGAGCGCGACGGTCGCGTAGCTGGCGATGCGGGCGAGCGGCGTGAGGCCGAGCTGCTGGGCACGCTGGGCGGTCATGACGACGACGGCGGCGGCTCCGTCGTTGAGGCCCGAGGCGTTGCCCGCGGTCACGGTGCCGGCCTTGTCGAAGGCGGGCCTGAGGCCGGCGAGCGCTTCGGCGCTGGTCTTCTTGTTGATGAACTCGTCGGCTGCGAAGACAATCCGGTCGCCCTTCTTCTGCGCGATCGAGAACGGCACGATCTCGTCCTTGAAGCGGCCGCCTTCCTGGGCCGCCGCCGCCTTCTGCTGCGAGCCCAGCGCGAGCGCATCCTGCGTCTGTCGGCTGACGTCGTACTTCTTAGCGACGTTCTCGGCCGTCGTCCCCATGTGGTACTTGTTGTAGACGTCCCAGAGACCGTCGGTGATCATGGTGTCGACGAGCTTCCAGTCGCCCATGCGCTGACCGTCGCGCGAGCCCGGCAGCGCGTGCGGCGACATGCTCATGCTCTCTTGGCCGCCGGCGATGCCGATCTCGTAGTCGCCGTCGCGGATCGCCTGCGCCGCGAGCATCACGGCCTTGAGGCCGGAGCCGCACACCGCGTTGATCGTCAGGCCAGGAACGCTCTGCGGCAGGCCGCTCTTGATGACCGACTGGCGCGCCGGGTTCTGCCCCGAGGCGGCGGTGAGCACCTGGCCGAGGATGACCTCGCCGATCTGGTCGCCCGAGAGCTTCGCACGCTCGAGCAGGCTGGCGATGACCGCGGCGCCGAGCTCGGGGGCGGGGATCTTGGCGAGCGTACCGCCGAACTTGCCCACCGCCGTGCGGGCGGCAGCGACGATGACAATGTCAGTGCTCATGAAAAGTCTCCTGTCGGTGGACGATGGGTGGCCGTCGCTCGGGCGCTCAGGCCTTCTCTTTGACGTATCGGCCCGGCGCGGGCTCGATCGCCTTGTATTTCGCGCTGCCCGGCTTCTTCGGTGCCGTGACCCGCTTGCCGCCGAAGGGCGCGAGCCATGTCGACCAGTCGGTCCACCAGCTGCCCGGATGCTCGACGGCGTGGGCAAACCACTCGTCGGGCGAGTCGGGCAAGGCCGGCGTCGCGCCGATCCAGTGGTTGCGCTTCTTCTTGAGCGGCGGATTGATCACGCCGGCGATGTGGCCCGACGCGCCGAGCACGAAGCGACGCCGTCCGTGCAGGACGCGCGTGCTCTTGTAGGCGCCGCGCCACGGCACGATGTGATCCTCGCGTGAAGCGTAGAGGTAGGTCGGCAGGTCGATGCGCGAGAGATCCACGGGTTGGCCGCAGAGGCTCGCCTTCCCCGGCACGATCAGGTTGTTCTCGAGATAGGTGTTGCGCAGGTACCAGCAGTACATCGGCCCGGGCAAGTTGGTGCCGTCGCCGTTCCAGTAGAGCAGGTCGAACGGCGGTGGCGTCTCGCCCTTCAGGTAGCCGGCGACGACATAGTTCCAGACCAGGTCGTTGGGACGCAGGAAGCTGAAGGTCGTCGCCAGCTCCTGACCCTTCAGCAGGTTGCCGCCGCCCGGGCTCTCCGCACCGAGCGTCATCTCACGCAGGCGCACGGCCGGCTCGTCGATGAAGATGTCGAGGATGCCGGTCTCGCTGAAATCGAGGAACGACGTGAGCAGCGTCATGCTCGCGGCCGGGTGCTCGCCGCGCGCAGCGAGCACCGCCAGCGCCGTCGCGAGGAGCGTGCCGCCGATGCAAAATCCCAGGGTGTTGATCTGCTTCTGGCCGGTGATCTCCTGCGCGAGCCCGATCGCCCTGATCACCGCCTGCTCGATGTAGTCGTCCCAGGTGCGCTGGGCGATGTCCTCGCCGGCGTTCTTCCAGCTGATCACGAAGACCCGGTGGCCCTCGGCCACGGTGTAGCGGATGAACGAGTTCTCGGGCTGCAGGTCGAGGATATAGAACTTGTTGATGCACGGTGGCACGAACAGCATCGGCCTCTCATGCACCTTGGCGGTGAGCGGCGCATATTCGAGAAGCTGGAAGAACTCGTTCTCGAAGACCACCGAGCCCGCCGTCGTCGCGACGTTGCGACCGACCTCGAATGCACTCTCGTCGGTCTGCGAGACGCGGCCACGCTGGGTGTCGTTCCAGAGCTGGGCGACGCCGTGCACGAGGCTTTCGCCGCGGGTCTCGATCGCCTTCTTCTGCGCTTCCGGGTTGAGCGCGAGGTAGTTGCTCGGCGCCGCCGCGTCGATCCACTGCAGCACCGCGAAGCGGATCCGCGCCTTCGTCTTCTCGTCGCCCTCGAGGCTCTCGACCAGCTGCGTC
>JAYVVB010000253.1:0-2517 GCA_043787455.1 Rhizobacter sp. | reverse complement strand
CATTCGAGGCGACAACGCCCCGGCGGTGACAATGGGTCGAAGGCGCAGTCTCAGCTCCGGGGCGCCGAATTTCTGGCTGCGGTTGTCAGCTTGGGGTCGGGTGTTGCCATACAGCCCACGCCGTCGAGTGACCGGTATCCGCGGCGTACCCGACACTCGTTGAGCCGTGCACGGCCCGAACCGCGATCCGTCCGGCGTCCGCATGAGTGCGAGACGGTCCGGCGCACCGCACTAGCGAATCGAACGGAGCTCGCGCCATTGGGCGCGCCCCGCCTACTTGCCGACCGTCACCCAGCCGACCTCGAGCCAGTTGTCGGCGCGGTGCACCACGTTGATGTCGGCGCGCGCCGCCCACGGGATCACCTGGCGATGCAAGGGGAGCGTCGTGTACGAGTCCTTGAACTCGCGCAGCGCCGCCTTGACGATCTCCTCGCGCTTCTTCGGATCGGGCTCGTTGCTCGACTGCGCGGCGAGCGAGTCGAACTTGTCGTTCTTCGAGTGGCCGTAGTTGTAGAAGCCGATGCCCTTCTCGCCGAGGTTGTTGCGCATCACTGGCGTGAGCACCTGCTCGGCGTCGGTCGAGGCGCCACCCCAGCCGAGCATGTACATGCTGAAGTCGTACTTCTCGAGGCGCGGGAAATAGGTCGAGCGCGGCTCGGCGGCGACCTTCACCTTGACCTTCACCTGGGCCCACATGCCCGCGAGCGCGATGCAGATCTGCTCGTCGTTGACGTATCGGTTGTTCGGGCAGTTGAGCTGCACCTCGAAGCCTTCCGGGTAGCCGGCGTCGGCGAGTCCCTTACGAGCCGCGGCCTGATCGAACGGCACCCGCGCTTCGAGAGCGGGATCGTCGTAGGCGCCGGCCGGCGACGGCGTCATGCCGCCGGTCGGATAGCTCTGGCCCTGCATCAGCTTCGTCTTCAGAGTCTGGATGTCGATCGCCTGGTAGAGCGCCTTGCGAACACGCACGTCCTTGAACGGGTTCTTGCCCTTGACGCTGCTGTAAAGCAACTCGTCGCGGCCCTGGTCGAAAGCGATGAAGAGGATCCGGTTCTCGGGCCCGTCGATCACCTTCACACCCGGGGTGTTGCGCAGCCTGGCGACGTCGCGCGGCGCCGGGTCGAGAACGAAGTCGATCTCGCCCGAGACCAGCGCCGCGAGGCGCGTGGCGTCGTTGGCGATCGGCGTGAAGACGACGTCCTGGACGTTGCCCTCGATCTTGCCCCAGTAGTTGGGGTTGCGCCTGTAGACCGTCTTGATCCCGGGCGCGCGGCTCACCAGCATGTACGGCCCGGTGCCGTTGGCGTGCAGCGAGGTGTAGAGCTCTTCCTTGTTCTTGAAGTCGAGCGGCTTTTCCGACTTGTTCTTCTCGCTCCAGCCCTTGCTCATCATCCAGAGCGAGTCGAGGTGCTCGAGGAAGATCGGATTCACGGCCTTCAGCCTGAACTCGACGGTGAGGTCGTCGACCTTCACCG
Source organism: Rhizobacter sp. (assembly GCA_043787455.1). Taxonomy (GTDB): domain Bacteria; phylum Pseudomonadota; class Gammaproteobacteria; order Burkholderiales; family Burkholderiaceae_C; genus Schlegelella_A. The sequence goes on along the minus strand of JAYVVB010000253.1, from coordinate 1,042 downwards.
GCATGCCTACGCCGGCGGCGTAATTGTTGATCTGCGAGGACGGCTGCTGGCCGCGCAGGACCGAGAAGACGACGTCGTCGGCGTTGAACGTCGAGCCGTCGTGGAACTTCACGCCCGGCCTGAGCTTGGCGCGCCACACCAGCGGCGAGACCTGCGTCCACTCGGTCGCGAGGCCGGGCACGATCTTCAGCTCCCGGTCGCGGCTCGTCAACCGCTCGTAGAGCTGGCCGTTCATCATGTTGGTCATGGACTCGTTCTGCGAGTGCGGGTCCATGGTCTGCGGATCGCCCTGGCTGGCCCAGCGCAGGGTCTGGGCGTGCGCGCCCACGGCGAAGAGCGCTCCGGCGAGCGCGAGCGGGACGAGACGATGCATGGAAATCTCCGGCCGCAGGATGCGAAGAGCCGGCAGTGTAGAGCCGCCTCCAGGGGCGGCGCAACGCGCTACCTGAAGCGCGACTGCGCGACCGTCTGGAGCTCGCTCGGCAGCGAGCTCAGGTAGGCGGCGATCGCCTTGATCTCGGGGTGCGTGAACGGCCGTGCCATGCCCATCATGATCGCGTTGCTGCGGCCGACGACGGTGTTGTGGTCGGTCTGGTACGCCTTCAGCGCCTGGTACAGGTAGTCGGAATACTGGCCGGCGAGCTTCGGGTAAGACGCATCGATCGGCTTCGAGAAGTTGGCGCCGTGACACGACACGCAGTTGGCCTGCGCCAGCAGTTTGGCGACGCTCTCGGGCGCGGGCTGCGCGTCCGCCGGCGCCGCGCTCGCGCCCTTGCCGATCTGCTCGTAGTAGGCGGCGACGTCGGCCATGTCCTGGTCCGACAGGCTCGCAGCGATCGCGCGCATCGTCGGGTGCTTGCGCTCGCCCTTCTTGTAGCCGGTGAGCGCGGCGACGATGTACTTCGCGTTCTGGCCGGCGATCTTCGGCACCTTGTAGACCTCGGGAAAGCTTGCCTGGTACCCGGGGATGTTGTGGCAGCCGATGCACATCGCCACCTTGGTCTCGCCGGCGGCGGCGTCGCCGGGCTTCGCTTGCTGTGCG
>JAYVVB010000252.1:0-2949 GCA_043787455.1 Rhizobacter sp. | reverse complement strand
CCGGCACCCCGACGAACACCGTCGGCGCCGGCGGTACCCTGACCGGCGCGATAACCGCCACGATCACCGGCGGCACCGTGTACTCAAGCAGCCTGGCCTTCGCCGACCAGCCTGCGGGCACCGTTGCCGGCAACCTCTTCCTGTCGGCCGGCCCGGCGCCCAACAACAACAGCCCGGCGACGATGCACTTCGCCGGCACGGGGCTGGACTACATCAGCTTCCTGTGGGGCTCGCCGGACCTCTACAACACGCTGACCGTCAAGAGCACCGGCAACGTCGACAAGGCCTTCACGGTCGGCCCGGGCAGCTTGAACTTCGCGGTCACCAACGGCAACAAGTCGTTCTCGCAGTACGTGGAGTTCTTCGGCAACGGCGCCAAGATCACCGACTTGGTCTTTAGCTCGACGCAAGACGCTTTCGAGGCGACGAACTTCACCGTCACGGCCGTCCCGGAGCCCGAGACGTACGCGCTGCTGCTCGCTGGCCTGGGTGCGGTCGGCTTCATGGCCCGTCGTCGCCGCAACGTCTCGGCCTGACAGCGGCCCGGTAAGACCGGGCAGCCACGAAAAAGCGGACCGAGGTCCGCTTTTTTCATGTCCCCGCCTCAAGAGGCAGTCCACTCCTGACCGCCGGCGACGAGCCGTTCGCTCAACGCCAAGTGTATTGAGTCGTGCAGCTGATCGTGTTGTCGTTGTACGAGAACGGCGCAGGCCCGGTCACATCGCGGTGCGTGTAGGCCGCGTTGCAGTTGAGGCCCCAGTTGCGCGCGATGGCGTAGCTCGCGCCGATGTAGATGCTGTCCTGTTTGTCCAGGGTCTCCGGGCCCGCCTGCGAGCCCGCTCCGACGATCGTTGTCGTCAGCTTCGCGCGGCCGTAGCTCGCGCCGGCATTGGCGCTGATCTTCGCAGTTACTTCGTAAGTGGCGCCGACTCCAATCGAATCGGTGACGCGATTGTTTTCGTATCGACCCGCGATCGGCGTGAGGACCTGTACTCCACTGCTGTTGGTCGTGATCGAAACGGTGTTGAAGAGCGAGGCATCGAATCCGGCGTCTCGCGCGATATCGAGGCGAAACGCCGTCCTGGCGGTGGGTCGATAGCTCAACCCGAGTCCGCCCGTGAGGCCGGAAAAATTGGCCCCGTTGACCCCCGAGTTCGTTTGCTTCGTGTAGCTGACCCGGCCGTTTGCGGACACGAACCCGCTTACCTCGTAGTCGGCGAGCACGTCGAGGTTCTTGCCCTTGATCGTGTTGGCCTGATAGGTCCCGGTATTCGGATCGAGGAAGGCATTGGGTGACTCCGTCCGGTTGACGCGCCCGGCCAGCCCGAGCCGCAGCAGCGCCCCTGGCCGGTAGTAGATCCCGAGGCTCCCGGTGCGGCCTTTCGACTGGGCAGAAACCGACTGCGGGTTGGAGTAATCGAGGCGCGAATAGCCGACGGAGCTTTCCAGCGTCAGGAGCGAGTTGCCGCCCCACCGCACGCGAGCATCCGCGTTTTCGGTCTTGGCGATATTGCGATTGGCGACCGGCGCTGTCGGGCTGGCTGTTGGCGACGTCAGATTGCGGCCGGCGCCGAGATTGAGGTTGCCCGACAGATTTTCGATGGTCTCCCAATTGACGCCGGTGGCCAGGTTGTAGCTCGTGTTGTTGAGTTGGGTTTGGTCGAAGTAGCGGTTTAGGGTGAAGTTGCCGCGGCCGAAGATCCGATGTCGACTGATCTGTTGAACGAAGCCACCCGACAGGCTCGTGCTCGAGAAGTTGTCACTCGGCCCCGAGGGAATGCGAAAGACGTTCGAGTCGTGAGTGAGCCCTTCGCTGACGCCAAGATAGTACGGGTTCGGATCCGGCGCGAGCGATCGCCCGGAGGCCGCGTCCTGCGCAAAGGCGGAGTTGCCGGCGCAAGCCAGTGCCGTGCCGATCGCCGCCGAAAGGGCGCGTCGTCGTGGACTCTTCGTCTCGTTCATCGTTGCCTTCTCCCACTGGCGCTGCGACCCCGCCGGTCGCGCTGGTTTGTCGAATGCCTAGTACGCGTGCCGGTCGAAGAACAGCAGCCGAATCGTGCTGACAATGATCCGTAGATCGAGTCCGAGAGACCAGTTGCGCAGGTATTCGAGATCGTATTCGACGCGGACCCGCATCTTCTCGATCGTGTCGGTTTCCCCACGCTGTCCGTTGACCTGGGCCCACCCCGTGATTCCGGGCTTGACCTTGTGGCGGACCATATACGCCTTGATGATCTGCCGGTACTCCTTGTTGTGCGTGACCGCGTGCGGCCGCGGCCCGACGATGCTCATCGTGCCCTGGAGGACGTTGAAGAACTGAGGCAGCTCGTCGAGCGAGCTCCTGCGCAGGAAGGCGCCGAAGGGGGTGATGCGAGGATCGTTGCGCGTCGCCTGGCGCACGACGGGACCGTCGTCGGCGGTCGTCATCGACCGGAACTTGTAGACCACGATCTCGTCGCCGCCGAGACCGTTGCGGCGCTGCTTGAAGATCACCGGCCCGGGCGAGCTGAGCTTGACGCCGATCGCGATCGCGATCAGCAGCGGCGAGATCAGGAGCAGGATGATCGATGCGAGGACGAGATCGCTCAGGCGCTTGACCAGATCGTTGGTGCCGGTGAAGGGCGTCTCGCAGATGCCGACGACGGGCACGCCGTTCATGTCCTGCAAGCGTCCCTGGATGATGCTGATGCCGAAGACGTCAGGCACGAAAAAGAGCGAGGCGGTCGTGCCCTGCAACTGCTCGAGAAGCTCGACGATCCGGGGCTGCGAGCCGAGAGGCAGGGTGATGTAGACCTCGCGCACGCCATGGGCCGTGGTGTAGGCGGCCACCTCCGTCAACGTGCCGAGGACATGCGATTTCGCTCCTTCGTCGATCCGGTCGTCTCCGCGGTCGTCGAAGTAGCCGACGAAGCTTGCGCCGTGGCGCTCGCCCTCCTGCAGGGCCCTCGC
>JAYVVB010000251.1:0-2948 GCA_043787455.1 Rhizobacter sp. | reverse complement strand
GACCGTCGCGCCGCCCTCGATCATCGTCAGCGCGGTCTATCCGGGCGCGTCGGCGCAGACCCTCGAAGACAGCGTCATCAGCGTCATCGAGCAGGAGATGAACGGCTCGCCCGGCCTGATCTACCTCGAGTCGACGAGCCAGGCCAACGGGTCGGGCTCGATCACCCTCACCTTCGAGTCGGGCACCGATCCGAACTTCGCCCAGGTCGACGTGCAGAACCGGCTCTCGCGCGCCGCACCGCGCCTGCCCGCGGCGGTGACGCAGCAGGGCGTGCGCGTCGACAAGGCGCGCTCGAACTTCCTGCTCTTCACGATCCTCTCTTCCGACAACCCGGCCTACGACCCGATCGCCCTCGGCGACTACGCCTCGCGCACGGTGCTCCCGGAGATCCAGCGCATCCCGGGCGTCGGCCAGGCGCAGCTCTTCGGCACCGAGCGGGCGATGCGGATCTGGATCGATCCCGCCAAGCTCGTCGGCTTCAATCTCTCGACCATCGATGTCGTCGCCGCGACCCGGGCGCAGAACGCACAGGTGTCGTCGGGCACGATCGGCGACCTGCCGATCGCCGCCGGCCAGCCGATCAGCGCCACGGTCGTGGTCGCCGGCCAGCTCACCACTGTCGAGCAGTTCGGCAACATCGTCCTGCGTGCGAACACCGACGGCTCGACCGTGAAGATGCGCGATGTCGCCCGGATCGAGCTCGGCGCCCAGAGCTACGGCACCTCGGCGCGCCTCAACGGCAAGCCCTCGACCGGCATCGGAGTGCAGCTCTCGCCCACCGGCAACGCCCTCGCGACGGCCGAGGCGATCCACAAGCGCATGGGGGAGCTCGCCCGCTACTTCCCGACCGGAGTGAAGTACGACATCCCGTACGACAGCTCGAAGTTCATCAAGATCTCGATCCGCCAAGTGGTCGAGACGCTGGTCGAGGCGGTGATCCTCGTCTTCCTGGTGATGTACCTCTTCCTGCAGAACCTGCGCTACACGCTGATCCCGACGATCGTCGTTCCGGTGTCGCTGCTCGGCGCGTTCGCGGTGATGAACGTGTTCGGCTACTCGATCAACGTGCTGACGATGTTCGCGATGGTGCTCGCCGTCGGCATCCTGGTCGACGACGCGATCGTCGTGATCGAGAACGTCGAGCGGATCATGAGCGAAGAGGGCCTGTCGCCGCGCGACGCGACCAAGAAGGCCATGGGCCAGATCACGGCGGCGCTGGTCGGCATCAGCGTCACGCTGGTTTCGGTGTTCCTGCCGATGGCGTTCTTCTCGGGCTCGGTCGGCAACATCTATCGCCAGTTCTCGCTCGTCATGGTGAGCGCGATGCTGTTCTCGGTGTTCCTCGCGCTCTCGCTCACGCCGGCCCTCTGCGCCTCGTTCCTCAAGCCCGTCGAGGCCGGCCACAAGCAGGAGAAGGGCGGCTTCTTCGGCTGGTTCAACCGCGGCTTCAAGGCGACGACGCACGGCTACGAGGGCTGGGTCGCGAAGATCCTGCGTCGCGTCTGGAGATTCATGATCGTCTTCGCGCTGATCGTCGCCGTCGTCGTCTTCATGTTCACGCGCATGCCGGCGTCGTTCCTGCCGACCGAGGACCAGGGCTATCTCATCGCCAACGTCCAGCTGCCGCCGGGCGCGACTCAGGCGCGAACGCTCGTGGTGATGCAGCAGGCCGAGGCCTTCCTGCTGGCGCAGCCCGAGGTCGACAAGATGGTGAGCGTGCTCGGCTTCAGCTTCTCGGGCAGCGGCCAGAACGCCGCGCTCGCGTTCGTGCCGCTCAAGCCGTGGGACGAGCGCAAAGGGGCCGAGCATTCGGCGCAGGCGCTCGCGGGCCGGGCGTTCGGCGCGCTCTCCAAGGTGCGCGACGCGTTCATCTTCGCCCTCGTGCCGCCGGCGATTCCCGAGCTCGGCACCGCCACCGGTTTCTCGTTCCGACTCCAGGACCGCGGCGGCAACGGCCACGCCGCGCTGCTCGGCGCGCGCAACCAGTTGCTCGGCATGGCGGCGCAGAGCAAGGTGCTCTCGGGCGTCCGCCCAGACGGCCTGGAAGACGCGCCGCAGCTGCAGATCGACGTCGATCGCGACCGCGCCAGCGCCCTCGGCGTCTCCTTCGACAGCATCAACGCCGTGCTCTCGACCGCGCTCGGCTCGAACTACGTCAACGATTTTCCCAATGCCGGGCGGCTGCAGCGCGTCGTCGTTCAGGCGGACGCCCCCGACCGCATGCAGCCCGACGACCTGCTCCGGCTGAACGTCCTCAACAACCAGGGCAAGCCCGTGCCGATGGCTGCGCTGGCGACGACACGTTGGATCACCGGGCCGATCCAGACGATCCGCTACAACGGCTATCCGACGATGCGCATCTCGGGCGATGCGTCGGCGGGCTATTCCACCGGTGACGCGATGAACGAGATGGAGCGGCTCGCCGGGCAGCTTCCCGCCGGCTTCGCGTTCGAGTGGACCGGCCAGTCGCGCGAGGAGCGCCTCTCCGGCTCGACGGCGACGATCCTGCTCGCGTTCTCGATGCTCGCCGTGTTCCTGTGCCTGTCGGCGCTCTACGAGAGCTGGTCGATCCCGTTCGCAGTGCTGCTCGCGGTGCCGCTCGGCGTCCTCGGGGCGGTGATCGGCGCGAGCTTGCGCGGAATGCCCAACGACGTTTTCTTCAAGGTCGGCCTGATCACCGTCATCGGCCTGTCGGCGAAGAACGCGATCCTGATCATCGAGTTCGCGAAGGACCTGGTGGCCGAGGGCAAGGACGTGATCGCGGCGACGCTCCAGGCCGTGCACCTGCGTTTCCGGCCGATCCTGATGACCTCGATCGCCTTCATCCTCGGCGTGCTGCCGCTCGCGATCTCCTCGGGCGCGGGCTCGGCCAGCCAGCGCGCCATCGGCACCGGCGTGATGGGCGGGATGATCACGGCGACGCTGCTGGCGATCTTCTTCGTGCCGG
>JAYVVB010000250.1:0-5290 GCA_043787455.1 Rhizobacter sp. | reverse complement strand
CTGAGGAAGGACGAGGCGGCGCTGCGCACGATGATCGGTGGAGCCGATGGGGAGTCAGCCAAGGGCAACCTGAAGATCCTGACCTCGTGCCCGAGCTGCTTGCAGGGCCTGCAGCGCTACAAGGGCGACCTGACCAACGGCCTGCTCGAGGCCGACTACATCGTCGTCGAGATGGCGAACCGCATCCTCGGCGAAGACTGGATGCCGGATTACATCGCGCGCGCCAACGAAGGCGGCATCGAGCGCGTGCTGGTGTAGCGGGACGAGTAGCGGCGCAAGGAGATCGTCGTTGGAGCTGGGTCGCTCACGCTCAGGACAACACCTCGATACCGGCACGGCGCGCTGCGTCGGCGAGTTCGATGTCAGCGGTGGCAAGGGGCAACGGCGCACCAACGCGAGATCGAGGTACATGGCGTCGTACGCAGTCAGTCGGTGCGCGATCGCCAGCCGCAGGTGGTAAGAAGGACCCGTCTGCGTCGCGGTGACGACGCTCACGGCGAGACCATCGATCGCGATGCAGACGTCTTGTGCCTCTGCTTCCGTGTAGCGGCGTCGTCGGCTGCCGTTGATAGAGGCGTTGGCGACCTCGATCGAAAAAAGCGTCTAATTGCATCAGCCACTTCGCACGCAGCCAGCTGATGAAGCTGTCGCCGTACGAGCAATGGGCCAAGCTCGTCGTCTGCCGGCTTGGCGTCGATCCGCAGATCGTCCAGGCCGTCGAGGCGAAAGGCAGATCCGCTCCCTTTCGCATCCTCTGCGTCGGTCGTCTCACACCCGCCAAGGGCCAGCATCTCCTGATCGACGCCGTCGCGCGGCTGGGCGCCGAGGGGCGGGACGTGCATCTGCATCTGGTCGGCGCCGGCGTCGATCGGGAGTCGCTCGAGCGCCAAGTGGCGCGAGCATCGGCCGGCCGCTGGGTGACCTTCGAGGGGGCCGTCAACCAGGACCGGATCCGCGCCTTCTACGGGGTGGCTGACTGCTTCTGCATCCCGAGCTTCGCAGAGGGCATTCCGATCGTGCTGATGGAGGCGATGGCGATGGAAATCCCCTGTGTCACGACGCACATCACCGGTATCCCCGAATTGATCCGGGACCGCGTCGACGGGCTGCTCGTCGCGCCCTCGGATCTCGACGAGCTCGTCGACGCGCTCAGTTCCTTGATCGACGATCCGGGCCTTGGCACGAGGCTCGGTGCAAGTGGACGCCAACGTGTGATCGAGCGATTCGACTTGGCTGCGAACGTCGAGCTGCTCGCACAGACTTTCAGGACGAGGGTGGCGGCCGACGGCGGGTGATGTCGTCGGCGTGGGCGTCGAGCCACACCGCTTCTCCCCATCGGGCTCGGGGGTGCAGGGCAATCGCTACACTGCGCCGGCCTGTCCCAGAGAGCCATGAACACCCGCACCGTGCCGCGCCGACCGACGACGATCACAGTCCATCAGGCCTCGCGCGTCCTCGAGGTCGGGTTCGATGACGACAAGAGCTTTCGCATTCCGTTCGAGCTGATGCGCGTTTACTCGCCGTCTGCCGAGGTGCAGGGCCACGGCCCCGGGCAGGAGGTGCTGCAGACCGGCAAGCGCAACGTCGACGTAACGGCGCTCGAGCCGATCGGCAACTACGCCGTGCTGCCGCGTTTTTCCGACGGCCACGACACCGGCATCTTCTCGTGGGACTACCTCTACTTTCTCGGCTCGACGCAGGACGATCTGTGGCGCCAATACGAGGAGCGGCTCGCGAAGGCCGGCGGCAGCCGCGACGTTGCGGCGCCGCTGAAAGCGTCGGCGTCGGCATGCGGCCAGAAGCATTGAGTGCCATGAGCTCGGGCCCTCACCCCGGCCCTCCCCCGCAAGCGGGTGAGGGCGTGACGCACTTCGGCTTCAGCAGCGTCGACGAGAAGACGAAGGCCGACGCCGTGCGCGGCGTGTTCGATTCGGTGGCACCGAAGTACGACGTCATGAACGACCTGATGTCGCTCGGCCTGCATCGCGTCTGGAAGGCCTACTCCGTCGCGGTCGCCGGCGTCCGTCCCGGCGACAAGGTGCTCGACATCGCCGGCGGCACCGGCGATCTGGCGCGCGCCTTCGTCAAGCCGGTCGGCGCTTCGGGCACCGTCGTCCTCACCGACATCAACGAGGCGATGTTGAGGCAGGGCCGCGACCGCCTGCTCGATCAGGGCATCGTCCTGCCGACGACCCTGTGCGATGCCGAGGCACTGCCGTTCGCGACCGGCTCGTTCGACCTCGTGAGCGTCGCCTTCGGCCTGCGCAACATGACCCACAAGGAGAAGGCCTTGGCCGAAATGGCGCGCGTGCTGCGCGTCGGCGGGCGCCTCCTGGTGCTCGAGTTCTCGAAGGTTGCGGCGCCGCTCGCCAAGGCCTACGACTGGTACTCGTTCAAGGTCCTGCCGCGCATCGGCGCGTGGGTCGCCGGCGACGGTGAGAGCTATCGCTACCTCGCCGAATCGATCCGCGTCCACCCCGACCAGGAGGCGCTGAAGGCGATGATGAAGAGCGCCGGCTTCGGCCACGTCGACGTCCATAACCTGAGCGCCGGCGTCGTCGCCCTGCACGTGGGGATCAAGTGCTGATCGCCCTGCGGCGTCACGGCCAGCGCCTGCCACGCGCCTGGCGCCAGACCGTCTCGTTCGGCCTTGGCGTGCCGCTTCTTCTCGGCAGCTCGCCGGCTGCTGCCGCGGGCTCCGGCGGCCTCCTCGTCGGCGGCGTCGCGCCGTGGCTCGGCTTGCTCGCGGCGCTCTGGACCTTGCTCGCGCCGCGCAAGCCCGCTGATCTCACCGGCGCGGCCACGGTCGCCGGCTTCGGCGCGATCGTGCTGCTGAGCGCGATCTGGACCTGGCGCCGGCAGCGCGCGCGCCGCGACGCGGTGTCGCACGGTCGACCGGCCGGCCCACTGGTGTCGCGACCCGGGGCGGTCGGCGCGATGGCCGTCTCGGCTCCCGCCGGCCTCGACGGCGCCGAAGTGCTCGAGGTCGCGCGCTCGCGGTTCCTGCGCCTGCAGGCCGCCTGGGATGCCGGCGACGTGCAGGCGCTCGGCCATCTCACCACGCCCGACATGCTGCGCGAGCTGCTGCCGATGCTGACGGCGCGCGTCGCGGGGGCGACGCGCACCGACGTGATCACCTTGCATGCCGAGCTCGTCGGCCTCGAGGAGCTCGGCGCGGCCTATCTCGCGAGCGTCGAGTTCTCCGGCCTCATCCGCGAATCGGCGGAGCAGGGCGCGGTGCCGTTCCGCGAGCTCTGGATGCTCGCCTGCGAGAAAGACGGCTCGCCGTCCTGGCGCCTGGCGCGCCAGCAAGCGCTGTTCTGACCGCGAGCGCGCCGCGCAGGCGGCGCATCGTCAGCCCGCGTAGCCGTTCGGATTCGCGATCTGCCAGCGCCAGGTGTCGACGCACATCGCGTCGAGATCGCGTTTCGCCTTCCAGCCGAGGAGTCGCTCGGCGAGTGTCACGTCGGCGTAGCAGGCGGCGATGTCGCCGGGACGTCGCGGCGCGATGTCATAGGGCACCGGCCGGCCGCTGGCGCGCTCGAACGCGTGCACCAGCTCGAGGACGCTGCTGCCGCGGCCCGTGCCGAGGTTGACGGTGAGCGAGGCAGCGCCGACTAGCAGTCGATGCAGCGCGGCGACATGGCCCTCGGCGAGATCGACGACGTGCAGGTAGTCGCGCACACCGGTGCCGTCGGCGGTCGGATAGTCGGCGCCGAAGACCTGCAGCCTGGCGCGCTTGCCGACGGCGACCTGGGCGACGTAGGGCATGAGGTTGTTGGGCGTGCCGCGCGGGTCCTCGCCGATCGAGCCGCTCTCGTGCGCGCCGACCGGATTGAAGTAGCGCAGGAGGGCGATCCGCCATGCCGGATCGGAGCGCTCGAGGTCGCGAAGAAGGTTCTCGCTCACGAGCTTGGTCGCGCCGTACGGATTGGTCGACGAGAGCGCCGCGTTCTCGAGGATCGGCAGCTGCTGCGGGTCACCATAGACGGTCGCGCTCGAGCTGAAGACGATCGTCTTGCAGCCGTGGTCGCGCATCGCCTCGGCCAATGCGACGAGCCCGCCGACGTTGACCCCGTAGTAGAGAAGGGGCTGGGCCACGCTTTCACCGACCGCCTTCTTGGCCGCGAAATGGACCACCGCCTCGATTTTTCCGCCCTCGAAGATCGCATCGAGCGCGGCGCGATCGCGCACATCGGCCCGGGTGAAGTCCGAGACGTCGGCGCCGAGGGCGGCGAGGCGGCGCAGCACTTCCGGCGAGCTGTTCGAGAAGTCGTCCAGGCCCGCGACGGAGTAGCCGGCCGCTTCCAGCGCGAGCCAGGTGTGCGAGGCGATGTAGCCGGTCGCGCCGGTGAGAAGAATCATGGTCGTCGCGGAAGACAAGGACGACCCGATCCTACAATCCGTTCATGCTCGAAGCGGTCAAGTCGCTGGCGGAGCGCTCGGTGATGGAGCGCCTCGTGCTTCTCGTCAATCACGTGATCTCGGCCGAGCCGGCCGCGCTCGATCGGTTGCGCCCGCACGCGACGCGCACCGTGCGGTTCGAGCTCTCCGACTGGCCCAAGCTGCTGCCGGCGGTCGGCCCCTTCGTCTTTCGTGTCACGCCGGCCGGGCTCCTCGAATGGCTGCCCGAGGCGACGGATCTGCCCGCCGACCTAAGCGTCGCCATCGCTGCCGGCAACCCCGCATTGGCCCTGACCCGCGTCGTCGCCGGCGAGCGCCCGGCGGTGACGGTCTCCGGCGACGCCACGTTCGCGAGCGACCTCGACTGGCTCATCGACAACCTGCGCTGGGACCTGCAGGACGACCTGGCGAAGATCGTCGGCGACGCGCCGGCGCGCCAGCTCGGCAAGGTCGGCGGCTGGTTCGCGGAGGCGCTGCGCGAAGGCGCAAGGATGCTGCGCGATCTGGCGGCGCGCGCTCCGGGGTCGACTCCCGCTCCGCCGCCCTAGGCTCTGATGAGGCATCTCGCCCGGCTCGTCGTCATCTGCGTCACGGTTCTTCGCTACGGGCTCGACGAGCTGGCCCTGTCGAGCTTCCGCCAGCCGTGGGTCCGCGTCCTGGTCCGCGTCATCACCGTCGGCAGGAAGCTCGACGCGCCGCGCGGCGAGCGCCTGCGTCTCGGCCTCGAGCGGCTCGGCCCGATTTTCGTCAAGTTCGGCCAGGTGCTCTCGACCCGGCGCGACCTCCTGCCCGCCGACATCGCCGACGAGCTTGCCAAGCTGCAGGATCGCGTGCCGCCGTTTGCGGACGAGGTCGCGCGCGCGACCGTCGAGAAGGCGTTCGGTCG
>JAYVVB010000249.1:0-8035 GCA_043787455.1 Rhizobacter sp. | reverse complement strand
CTGTTCTACATCTACTTCGTCTTCCCCGAGATCGGCATCCAGCTGTCGGCGTTCGAAGCGGGCGTGATCGGCCTGGGCTTCGCCTATTCCTGCTACATGGCCGAGGTGTTCCGTTCGGGTATCGAGGGCGTCGATCCGGGGCAGGTGGAGGCGGCGCAGTCGCTCGGCATGAGCCGCGTCAAGATCCTCTGGCGCGTCGTTCTGCCGCAGGCGTTCAAGATCGCGCTGCCGCCCTACGGCAACACCTGCGTGATGCTGCTAAAGGACACCTCGCAGGCGTCGATCATCACCGTCGCCGAGCTCTCGTTCCAGGGCAAGCTGATCGCCTCGTCGACGTTCAAGAACACCGAGGTCTACACGCTGGTAGCGCTGATGTACCTGGTGATGTGCGTGCCGCTGATCCTGATCGTCGGCCGGCTCGAGAAGCGGTTCGGACGCAAATGATCGCGATCCGCAACGTCAGGAAGTCGTTCGGCACGAACCTCGTCCTCGACGGCATCACGCTCGAGGTGACGCAGGGCGAGGTGGTGTGCGTCATCGGCGCTTCGGGCTCGGGCAAGTCGACGTTGCTGCGCTGCGTCAACGGCCTCGAGTCGTACGACTCGGGCGAGATCGTCGTCGACGGCCGGCGCGTCGACCGCGACGCACGCCACATCGTCGCCATCCGCGAGAAGGTGGCGATGGTGTTCCAGCGCTTCAACCTCTTTCCTCATCGCACGGCGCTCGAGAACGTGATCGAGGGGCCGGTCTACGTCAAGCGCGAGCCGCGCGCCGCAGCGCTCGAGCGGGGACGGGCGCTGCTCGTTCGCGTCGGCCTCGCCGGCAAGGAGAACGAATACCCGCATCGCCTCTCGGGCGGCCAGCAGCAGCGCGTCGCGATCGCGCGGGCGCTGGCGATGCAGCCGCAGGCGATCCTGTTCGACGAGCCGACGTCGGCGCTCGACCCCGAGCTCGTCGGCGAGGTCCTGGCGGTGATGCGTCTGCTCGCCAACGAGGGCCTGACGATGATCGTCGTCACGCACGAGATGGGCTTCGCGCGCGAGGTCGCCGACCGCGCCATCTTCATCGACGGCGGCAAGATCGTCGAGCAGGGCGTGGCGCGCGAGGTGCTGAGCGCGCCGCAGCACGAGCGGACGCAGGATTTCCTGCGCCGCGTCACGCATCCGATGTGAGAGACGGATTCGCGATGACAGGAGCGCCTCTTGCCTTGCCACCATCGCTCTGGGCCGCGACGGCGCGCCCGGCGCCGGACACGCCGCCGCTCGACGCATCGCGCCAAGCCGACGTCGCCGTCGTCGGCGCCGGCTTCTCCGGTCTCGCCGCGGCCTTGCGCCTGGCCGAGTCTGGCGCGTCGGTCGTGGTGCTCGAGGCCGGCGAGCCCGGCTGGGGCGCTTCGGGCCGCAACGGCGGCCAGGTCATCCCCGGGCTGAAGTGGGATCCGGACGAGCTCGTCGCCTTGTTCGGCAACGACGCCGGCGAGCATCTCGCGCGCGTCGCCGGCGGCTCGGCCGAGACCTTGTTCGGCATCATCGAGCGCTACGCCATCGACTGCGACGCGCGCCGCTGCGGCTGGATCCAGCCGACCTTCGCCGATGCCGACAATCGCCTCGCCGAGCGCAGGGTCGAGCAGTGGCAGCGGCGTGGCGCGGCGGTCGAAATCCTCGATCGCGAGACCGCGTGTCGTCTGGTCGGCAGCCCGATCTATCGCGGCGGCTGGATCGATCGCCGCGCCGGCTCCGTGCAGCCGCTCAGTTATTCGCGCGGTCTGGCGCGCGCGGCGCAGCGCGCCGGCGTCGTGGTGTGCGGCAACTCGCGCGTGACCGCGCTGGCCCGCGACGGCGCGCGCTGGAACGTCGGCGTCGCGCACGGACCGGTGGTATCGGCCAGCCAGGTGCTGCTCGCCACCAACGGCTACACCGATGGCCTCTGGCCGCAGCTGCGCCAGAGCGTGATCGCGGCGAACAGCTTCCAGGTGGCGACCGAGCGGCTGCCCGACGAGCTGCTGCGCACGGTGCTGCCCGAAGGACAGGTCGCCTCCGACACGAGAAAGCTCCTGCTCTACTACCGCGCCGATCACGACGGGCGCCTCGTCATGGGTGGCCGCGGCACGTTTCGAGAGCCGAGGGACGCGAGCGACTTTCGCCATCTCGAAGCGGTGATTGGGCTCGTCTTCCCGCAGCTGAAGGGCACGCGCTGCGCGTTCCGATGGAGCGGCCGCGTTGCCCTGACGCGCGACCATCTGCCGCACGTGCATCGGCCGGCTCCGGGGCTGACGCTGCTTCTCGGCTACAACGGCCGCGGCGTCGGCTTGGCGTCGACGCTCGGTACGCTCGTCGGCGCCAACCTCGCGGCGCCGGACGACCACCCGCTTCCGTTGCCGCTGACCCGCATCAGCTCGATCCCGCTGCACTCGCTGCATCGCCTCTATGCGACCGCGATCCTGCAGATGTACCGGCTGTCCGACTACGCCGCGGTGCGCTGAACGCCATCGCGCGCGGCAGTCGCCCGCGGCCCGACCGGCGCTAGCGGACGACGAGCACCGGGATCGTCGTGTGCTTGAGCACGTCCTGCATCTCGCTGCCGAGGAAGAGCGACGCGAAGCCGCTGCGCCCGTGCGAGCCCATCACGAGCAGATCGCAACCCTGCTCGGTCGCGTGCTCGATGATCGCTTCCCAGGGCTGCAGGCCCTCGACGGTCTTCGCGTGGCTGACGATGCCGGCACTGTCGCAGGCGTCGATCACCGCGCGCACGTTGCGCGCCGCAGTGCGCTCCTGGGCGTCGAAGAAGTCCTGGGGCGGCGTCGGCTGGAGCTCGGCCACGGCGCCGTAGGGGAAGGGCTCCTTGACGCAGATCGTGAAGATCTCAGCACCGAGCGGCTTGGCCAGGCCGACCGCCGTGGCGATCGCGTGCTGGCTTTTCTCGGACCCGTCGGTCGGAACGAGGATGCGCTGGAACATCGGGTCACCTCCCTTGATGGCGGCGCGATCTTCGCACCGGCGCGTCGCGCCGTCATTGGGGTCGGTCAGCCGCGGGCGACCGGTCGCTCCGGATTTGAAGACCATTCGCTCCACGAGCCCGGGTACAGGACCGAGCCCGCGAGGCCGGCATGCTCCATCGCGAAGAGGTTGTGGCAGGCCGTGACGCCCGACCCGCACGAGTGGATGACGTCGCCGGGTGAGCGGCCGGCGAGGAGCGCCGCGAATTCGTCGCGCAGCCGGGCGGCAGGCTTGAACGCGCCGCTGTCGTCGAGGTTGGCGCGATGGAACCGGTTCAGCGCGCCGGGGATGTGGCCGGCGACGGCGTCGATCGGTTCGACCTCGCCGCGGAAGCGCTCGCCCGAGCGCGCGTCGATCACGGCGCGCAATAGCGCACGCGCGGCGACGCCGTCGGCATCGATGGTCGGCGCGAGCGAGGGACGCTCGGGGTAGGGTGCGCCGCCCGGCGCCAGCGTCGCGACATCGGTCAGCACGCCGCCGGCGCGCTGCCACGCGCCGAGGCCGCCGTCGAGGATCGCGACATCTTCGTGGCCGAGCCAGCGCAGCATCCACCACAGGCGCGCCGCATAGACGCCGCCGTGGGCGTCGAGCGCGATGACCTGTGTCGCCGGGGAGATGCCGAGCGCGCCGATCGTGCGCGCGAACGCAGCGCGTTCAGGCAGTGGATGGCGGCCGTTTCGACCGGTCTTTGCGCCGCTCAGGTCGCGGTCGAGATGGAGATAGTGCGAGCCGGGCAGATGCCCTTCGCGGTAGTGGCGCTCGCCGATCGCGGTGTCGGCGAGGTCGAAGCGGGTGTCGACGACGACGGTGTTGCGCGCCGGCTCGGCGAGCGAGCCGGCGTCGACGAGGGTGCGAAACGGTGCGCTCATGACTTCGCGTCCGGCCTCAGCGCATCACCCGCTGGTACCACTCGTGGAACTGCTGCATGCCGTCTTCCATCGGGCTCTGGTACGGGCCGACGTCGTCGTCGCCGCGCTCCATCAGGGCGCGACGGCCGGCGTCCATGCGCAGGGCGATCTCGTCGTCCTCGGCGCAGGTCTCCCAGTACGCCGCCTGCTCGGCCTCGACGAACTCGCGCTCGAAGGCGTGGATCTCTTCCGGGTAGTAGAACTCGACGACGTTGAGCGTCTTCTGCGGACCCTTCGGAATCAGCGTCGAGACGACGAGGACGTGCGGATACCACTCGACCATCGTCGCCGGGTAGTACGTGAGCCAGATCGCGCCGTGCTTGGGGATCGGGTCGGCGAAGCGGCCCTCGCGGTACGCCAGCACCGCGTCGTGCCATTCGCGGTAGGCCGGCGAGCCCGGCTTGGCGAGCTCGTTCTTCGGCCCGACCGTCTGCACCGAGTGGTGCGGCCCGAACTCCCAGCGCAGGTCCTCGCAGGTGACGAACTGGCCGAGCCCGGGATGGAAGGGAGCGACGTGATAGTCCTCGAGGTAGACCTCGATGAAGGTCTTCCAGTTGTAGTCGCACTCGTGCAGCTTGACGCTGTCGAAGGCATAGCCCTTGAAGTCGAAGTCGGCGTGCGGTCCGATCGCGGCCAGCTCGGCGGCGACGTCGCGCTGTACCCCGCCCGCGGCCGGGATGTCGAAGGCCATGCCGTTCCAGGTCTGGAGCGGGTAGTTGGGCAGGTCGCGGCATGGGTCGTCGGCGAAGTGCGGCGCGCCGATCAGCTGGCCGCCGAGATCGTAGGTCCAGCGGTGCAAGGGGCAGACGATGTTGCTGCCGGTGTTGCCCCGGCCGCGCAGCATCAGCGCCTGGCGGTGCCGGCAGACGTTCGATACCAGCTGCAGGCCTGCGGACGTCCGAAGCAAGGCCCGGCCCTCGCCCTCGTGCGGCGACGCGTAGTAGTCGCTGATCTCGGGGACGGCGAGGGCATGGCCGACATAGCGCGGGCTCTTCGCGAAGAGGGTCTGGCGTTCGCGTTCGAAGAGGGTCGGATCGAAATAGCTTCCGACCGGAAGCTGGGACTGTGCAGGGGCGAGCGCTTCTCGGGTGACGCGCAGGTCGGACATGGCGGTGGGGAGTCTCCGTGTGGGATGCGAGGCCCGCGGGCCCTGACCGGTGACGGGGCGGTCGCGCCGCCTCGACCGAAGGGCCGCGGATTGTAACCAGCGACCCCCAAGACGGTGCGCCGTGACCGGTGCCGCGGTTCGCCCATGACCGAAGCGCCCGCAAAATGAAGCTGGGGTCGGGGCGCCTGACTACAATCGCTTCTTTTCGAAGCCTCATGACGACCCAGTCCCGCCCTGGCGAGCCGCCCGCGGTGCCAGCCAACTACGAGGTGGCTTTGAGCGAGCTCGAGGCGCTCGTCGCCTCCATGGAAGGCGGCCAGCTGCCGCTCGAGGGCCTGCTCGCCGGCTATCGGCGCGGCGCCGAGTTGCTCCAGTATTGTCGCGTCCGTCTCGAGGCGGTCGAGCAGCAGGTGAAGGTCCTCGAGGATGGTCAGCTCAAGCCCTGGTCCGGAGCCTGATGGCCAGCACTCTTTGCCCGACACCATGAAGCGCGACGACTTCGGCACCTGGTCGCTGGCCGAGCTCGACACCGTCGAGTCGGCACTCGACGCATGCGTGCCCGCCGACGCGCCGGCCGGACTTGGCGAGGCCATGCGCTACGCCGTGCTCGACGGCGGCAAGCGCCTGCGGCCGTTGCTCGTGCTCGCCGCCGCGAACGCGGTGCATGGCGATCGCGCTGCGGCCCTGCGGGCGGCGTGCGCGGTCGAGCTCATCCACGCCTACTCGCTCGTCCACGACGACCTGCCGTGCATGGACAACGACGTCCTGCGCCGCGGCAAGCCGACGGTGCACGTGCGCTTCGGCGTCGCCCAAGCGATGCTCGCCGGCGATGCGATGCAGGCCCTGGCTTTCGAGGTGCTCACGCCCGACGACGGCAGCGTCGACGCGACCTTGCAGGCGGGCCTGTGCGGCCTGCTCGCCCGCGCCGCCGGCGGTGCCGGTATGGCCGGCGGCCAAGCCATTGATCTCGCGAGCGTCGGCCGGCCGCTCGGCGAGAAGACGCTCTCCGACATGCACCGCAGGAAGACCGGCGCCCTGCTGCGCGCCAGCGTCCTCATGGGCGCCGCGTGCGGCCGCACCACGGCACCCGCATGGCAGGCGCTCTCCGACTACGGCGCCGCCCTGGGCCTCGCATTCCAGGTCGTCGACGACATCCTCGACGTCACCCAGGCCTCGTCGACGCTCGGCAAGACCGCCGGCAAGGACCTCGACAACAACAAGCCCACTTACGTCACCGTCCTCGGCCTCGAGGCCGCGCGCGCTCACGCCGAGGCGCTGCGGCGCGCCGCCTACGCCGCCCTCGGCCGGAGCGGCCTGGCCCATGCCGAGCAGCTGCGCGTCCTCGCCGACCGTGTCGTCGACCGCGATTCCTGAAGCCATGACCACACCGCTCCTCGACCGCATCGACGTCCCGTCGGACATCCGCCGACTGTCGCGCACGGAGCTCAAGCAGCTCGCCGTCGAGTTGCGCGAGTTTCTGGTGCAGACCGTGTCGCAGACCGGCGGCCACTTCTCGTCGAACCTCGGCACGGTCGAGCTCACGATCGCGCTCCACTACGTTTTCGACACGCCCAACGACCGCCTCGTCTGGGACGTCGGCCATCAGACCTATCCGCACAAGGTTCTCACCGGCCGGCGCAACCGCATGGCGACGCTGCGCCAGCTCGGCGGCATCTCGGGCTTTCCGCGCCGCGACGAGAGCGAGTACGACACCTTCGGCACGGCGCACTCGTCGACCTCGATCTCGGCCGCGCTCGGCATGGCCGTGGCGGCGCGCATGAAGGGCGAGAGCCGCAAGTGCGTCGCCATCATCGGCGACGGCGCGATGAGCGCCGGCATGGCCTTCGAGGCGCTCAACAACGCCGGCGAGAGCAAGGACGGGAAGCAGGCCGACATGCTCGTCGTCCTCAACGACAACGACATGTCGATCTCGCCGCCTGTCGGCGCGCTCAACCGCTACCTGGCACGGCTCATGAGCGGCAAGTTCTACGCGACCGCGCGCGACACGGCGAAGAACGTGCTCAAGAACGCGCCGCCCCTGTTCGAGCTGGCACGTCGCTTCGAGGAGCACGCCAAGGGCATGGTCGTGCCTGGGACGATCTTCGAAGAGTTCGGCTTCAACTACGTCGGCCCGATCGACGGCCACGATCTCGAATCGCTGATCCCGACGCTCGAGAACCTGCGCGATCTCAAGGGCCCGCAGTTCCTGCACGTCGTCACCAAGAAGGGGTACGGCTACAAGCTTGCCGAGAACGATCCGGTCGGCTACCACGCGGCCTCGGGCAAGTTCGATCCGGCGGTCGGCTTCGTCAAGCCGTCGACGCCTTCGAAGATCACCTTCACGCAGGTCTTCGGCCAGTGGCTCTGCGACATGGCCGAGAAGGACGAGCGCCTCGTCGGCATCACGCCGGCGATGCGCGAAGGCTCGGGCATGGTCGAGTTCGAGAAGCGCTTCCCGAAGCGCTATCACGATGTCGGCATTGCCGAGCAGCATGCCGTCACCTTCGCCGCGGGCCTGGCCTGCGAGGGCATGAAGCCGGTGGTCGCGATCTACTCGACCTTCCTGCAGCGCGGCTACGACCAGCTGGTCCACGACGTCGCGATCCAGAACCTGCCGGTCGTGTTCGCGCTCGACCGCGCCGGCCTCGTCGGCGCCGACGGCGCGACGCACGCGGGCGCGTTCGACATCGCCTACCTGCGCTGCATCCCCAACATGAGCGTGCTCACGCCGTCGGACGAGAACGAGTGCCGCCAGGCGCTCTTCACCGCGTTCCTGCAGGACCATCCCGTCGCTGTGCGCTATCCGCGCGGCAGCGGCGCCGGCGTCGCGATCCAGAAGGAGATGACCGCGATTCCCTTCGGCACCGGCGAGATCCGGCGCGAGACGTCGCGCGCGCCGGGACAGCCCGGCAAGCGCATCGCCATCCTCGCCTTCGGCACGCTGCTCTATCCCGCGCTCGCCGCAGCCGGGAAGCTCGACGCGACCGTCGCCAACATGCGCTTCGCCAAGCCGCTTGATGTCG
>JAYVVB010000248.1:0-6630 GCA_043787455.1 Rhizobacter sp. | reverse complement strand
AAGACCAGGGCCAGCGCAACGCCCGAACGATGGTCGGCCTGCTCGCGGCGCATCGTCCTACCGTGTGACGGGCACGCCCGTTGCCGCACGGCGCCGGACCGGCGCACGTGCCGGCCACAATCGTTTCACTCTTTTTACTCTCGCGAGCACATCACCATGAGCCTCATCAGTTTTCTGCAGGACGCGGGGGAAAAACTCTTCAGCCAGCCGAAGACCGCTCCCGCCGCGGGCGCCGCGCCCGCGCCCGACATGGCCGCGCTCAACGCCAGCGCGGGGCAGGCGATCGGGAAGTACATCGCTTCGCAAGGCCTGAAGGCCGACGGCCTCGACGTGGCGTACGACGGCGCGTCGCAGACCGTCACCGTCAGCGGCGTCGCACCCGACCAGGCGACGAAAGAGAAGATCGTCCTGTGCTGCGGCAACGTCGCCTCGGTGGCCAAGGTCAACGACCTGCTCACCGTCGCGACGCCGGCCGAGGCGGAGTCGACCTATCGCGAAGTGAAGGCCGGCGACACTCTCTCGAAGATCGCCAGGGAGGCGTATGGCGACGCCAACGCTTACATGAAGATCTTCGAGGCCAACAAGCCGATGCTCTCGAACCCGGACAAGATATATCCGGGTCAAATGCTGCGCATTCCGGCGAAGTAGTGGGCGCCATGGCGAGCATGGTCCATGCGATCGCCGAGGTGCCGAAGCGCGACTGGCGCGTCTGGTGGCAGCTCGTCCGCGACGCCGTCACGGCGTGGATCGACGACTACGCGCCGAGCATGGGCGCGGCGCTGTCGTACTACACCGTCTTCTCGCTCGCGCCGCTGCTCCTGATCGTCGTCTCGGTCGCCGGCCTCGTCTTCGGCGAGGAGGCGGTGCGCGGCGAGCTGTTCGCACAGCTGCAGCAGCTGATGGGCAGCGACGCCGCGAAGGCGGTGCAGAGCCTGCTCGCGAGCGTCAGCAAGCCGGCGCACGGGGTCATCGGCACGGTGATCGGCGTCGCGGTGCTGCTGTTCGGCGCGACCACCGTCTTCGGCGAGCTGCAGGACGCGCTCGACCGCATCTGGCGTGCGCCGACGCGGCACGAGTCGAGCGGCCTCTGGAGCCTGCTGCGGGCGCGCATCCTCTCGTTCGGCATCATCCTCGGCCTGGCTTTCCTGCTCATGGTCTCGCTCGTCTTCGGCGCCGTCATCTCGGCGCTCGGCAAGTGGTGGGGTCCGATGTTCGGCGACTGGGAAGTCGCGGCGCAGATCGTCAACGTCGTCATCGGCTTTGTCCTCACGACGGCCGTCTTCGCCATGATCTACAAGCTCATGCCACGGGTGCACGTGCAGTGGCACGACGTCTGGCTGGGCGCGATCGTCACCTCGCTGCTGTTCACGATCGGCAAGTTCCTGATCGGCTTGTACATCGGCAAGAGCGGCGTCGCCTCGGGCTTCGGCGCTGCCGGCTCGCTCGTCGTCGTCTTCATCTGGGTCTACTACTCGGCGCAGATCTTCCTCGTCGGCGTCGAGTTCACCTGGGTCTACGCGCGCACGCTCGGCTCGCTGCGCGGGCTGGCCGATCCTGTGCCTTCTCCGACCAGCCAGGGCTATCACGAGCCTGCACCGACGCGAAGCGAAGGCCGGGACGAAGCGGCTCGCGCCGACGCAGTCGCCAAGCCAATCGCGGCAGCTGAATCGCCGCCCCAGGTCGTCGCCGCCGCGCCGGACAGCTCGCGAAAGTTGCTGAGCGACATCGGCGCCGGCCTCGCGTTCTACGTCGCCCTGCGCTTCGTCCTCCCGCGTCTCCTGCGCCGACTCTGAAGATCGCGACCTGGAACATCAATGGCGTCGTCAAGCGCCTGACGCTCCTGCTCGACTGGCTCGGCGAGACCGAGCCCGACGTCGTCGCCTTGCAGGAGCTGAAGGCGAGCGACGACGAGTTTCCCGCCGCGGCCCTCGAGGCTGCCGGCTACGGCGCGGCGTGGCGCGGCCAGCGCACGTGGAACGGCGTCGCCCTGCTCGCGCGGGGCACCGAGCCCATCGTCTCGCGCCGGCCGCTGCCGGGCGACGACGCCGACACGCAGGCGCGCTATCTCGAGGCTGCCGCCTTCGGCATCCTCTTCACGTCGATCTACCTGCCCAACGGCAACCCGCAGCCCGGGCCGAAGTTCGACTACAAGCTCGCCTGGTTCGAACGTCTGATCGATCACGCCCAGGGCCTCGTCGATGCCGGACATCCGGTCGTCCTCGCCGGCGACTACAACGTCGTGCCCACCGACCTGGACATCTACGCCACCCGCTCATGGCTGGCCAACGCCCTGCTCCGGCCGGAGCCGCGCGAGGCCTACCGGCGACTGCTCGCGCAGGGCTGGAGCGACGCGCGCGCGAGCTCCATCCCGACGAACGCCTCTACACGTTCTGGGACCGGCTGAGGAACGGCTGGCCGCGCGATGCCGGCCTGCGCATCGATCACCTGCTCGTGAGCCCGAGCCTCGGAACGCGCCTCGTCGGCGCCGGCGTCGACCGCGACATGCGCGGCCGCGGGCACGCGAGTGACCACGCGCCGGCCTGGATCGAGCTGGCGCCGCCGGCGCGGACAGGCCTCAGACCGCGAGTGCCGAGCGTGCCGCGTGCCGGATCCGGCCGGCCTCGAGCACCATCAGCGAGAGGCGACGCTTCAGCCACGGCATGACGTCGCGCGTCGCTGGCTGCTCCGGCAGCAGCTCGAGGTCGCCCGGGGCCGCGCCTTCCACCGTCGGCATCTCGGCGACCCGCAGGTCGAGCCGGGCATCGAGCGCGTTCGCCGCTTCCTCGAGCGCCGCATTCACCGTCAGTGGCGTCGCCTCTTCGTTCTTCAGGCGCGCGATCGTGAGCCGGACCATCGACAGATGCGCCATCAAGCGCTCGCCGTGGTCGATCAGGGTCGCGATCTCCGCCGCCGGCAGGCGCACGCCCTTGGGCTCGACGCTGCTGCGGCGGAGCGCCGTCGCGAGCGCAGCGAGCGAGTCGTAGGCGCGGCGCCGGGCCAGGCGTTCCTCGAGCGGATCGGCCTCGGTCATGCGCAGCGACTGCGACGCGTAGTCGTGGACGTCGCGCAGCACGCGCGCGATCCCTTCGGCGACGCCGCGCCGCTCCCAAGACGGCAGCACGTAGCTGAAGCTCCACGCGAGCAGCGCGCCGAGGAAGGTGTCGGCGACGCGCTCGGCGATGGCGAAGCCGCCTTCGGGATTGACCAGGTGCGACTGCAGCAGCGCCATCACGCTCGCCGCCGTCGCCGTGAGCCAGTAGCGCTGCGCGACGAAGGCGTGGGCCGTCGCGAGCGCGGCGAGGAATACGCCGCTCAGGAGATGCGCCGTCGCGACGTACGAGAGGCCGACGACGACGAGGCATCCCATCAGCGTGCCCGCGACCCGCGCGTTGCGCCGCGCCAGCGTGTCGCCGAGGTTGCCGCGCAGGACGACGCCGACGCTCAGTACCAGCCACCATGGATGCGAGCTCCACGGCAGCATGAGCGCGAGGTAGTAGGCCGCGCCGAGCGCCAGGCCCATGCGCAGCGCGTGACGGAGCACCGGCGAGTCGAAGCGCCAGTGCGGTCTGAGCGCCCGCAGCGGGAAGCCGCGCGGCGTCATGAATTTCTTCAGCTGCTCGCGCGTCAGCGGCAGCGGCTCGGACTGCCCCTTGAGCAGGCGATGGATGCGGCGCACGTCGCCGTCGAGCCGGCGCAGGCGCCCGACCAGCGACGGGAACCAGCGCGCACGCGGATCGTCGAGGTCTATCGGCAGGTCGGCGAAGACCTCGTGGAAGACCATCGCCGGCGCCTCTTCCGATTGCGCCGTGCCGTCGCGCACATGGTCGGCGACCTGGTCGAGCTCGTCGCCGATCCTTCGCAGCGCGACGCCGACGCGCTCCAGGATCGCCCGCCCTGTGGCGTCGGCGCCGAGTTGCTCGGCGTCGAGCCGGCTCGCGAGCAGGATGTCGCGCAGGTCGATGACACGCGTGAGGATGGCGATGTCGCGATTCGAGCGCGACGATTCCGGCGCGGCGAACAGGATGTCGCGCGCCGCCTGCAGGCGATCGGCGAGCGTTGCCTCGCCGCTGATCCAGGCGCGGATCGGCCCGGCCTCGCTCTCGTGGGCGCGCGCCGCCGAGAGCACGTCGGCACGCGATCGGAACAGCTCGGCCGCCGCGCGCAGCGTCGCGCCGAGCGCGAGGCTGCGGTAGCGCCGCTGCAGGACGGCGGTTGCGGCCGTCGACCAGGCGAGGAAGGCGAGGCCGCCGCACGCGCTCCAGCCGGCGCTCGCAAGGGGATGATCGGTCGGCGGCACTGCCATCGAGAAGATCATCGCCAGCACCGGTGAGAACGAGATCGCGCCGGCGCGCGCGCCCCAGGCCAGCGCCAACATGGCGAAGAACCCGACCCCCGCCACGGCCGCGCCGAGCATCGGGGGATGCGTGCGCAGCACATCGACGATCAGCGCGGCGAGCGCGCTCAGCAGCACGGCGACGCCGACGGCGCGCCAGTTGCGGGCGACGCTGTTCGGCAGGTCGACGATGCTGGTCGAGACGGCGCCGCTCACGACCAGCGCGGCGACGTGGTCGCCAGCGACAAGCGCCGTGAACTGCTGGATGCAGCCGATGCCGAGCGCGACCTCGAGGCCGTTGAGGACGTAGGCCGGCAGCAGCCGCCAGGGTCGAAGGATCGGCGCGACGGCGCCGGTCACATCACCGCGCCGAGCGCCCAGGGCACGAACTCGTTCTGCCCGTAGCCGTGGACTTCGCTCTTGGTCTTGCGGCCCGACGCGGTCTCGAGCATGAGGCGAAAGATGCGCTCGCCCATCGCGTCGATGCTCGTGCCAGCGTCGATCACGTCGCCGCAGTTGATGTCGATGTCGTCCTCCTGCTTGAGCCACAGCGCGGTGTTGGTCGAGAGCTTGAGCGAGGGCGCCGGGGCGCAGCCGTAAGCCGAGCCGCGGCCGGTCGTGAAGCAGATGAGGTTGGCGCCGCCAGCGACCTGGCCGGTCGCCGAGACCGGGTCGTAGCCAGGCGTGTCCATGAAGACCAGGCCTTTCGCGGTCACCGGCTGGGCGTACTCGAAGACGTCGACGAGGTTGGTCGTGCCGCTCTTGGCGATCGCGCCCAGGCTCTTTTCAAGGATGGTCGTGAGGCCGCCGGCCTTGTTGCCTGCGGACGGGTTGTTGTCCATCTCGGCGTCGTTGCGCTCGCAGTAGCGCTCCCACCAGCGGATGCGCGCGATCAGCTTCCCGGCGACATCCTTCGAGACCGCGCGCCGCGTCAGCAGGTGTTCGCCGCCGTAGATCTCGGGCGTTTCCGAGAGGATCGCGGTGCCGCCGTGGCGCACCAGGCGATCGACCGCGGCGCCGAGCGCGGGGTTGGCGCTGATGCCCGAGTAGCCGTCGGAGCCGCCGCACTGGAGGCCCACCATGATGTGGCTCGCCGGCACCGACCTGCGCTGCGCCCGGTTCGCGTCCTCGAGCAGCCACTCGACGAGCTCGATGCCGTGCGCCACGGTCTTCCTCGTGCCGCCGGTTTCCTGGATGTTGAAGGCATGCAGGGCCGCGCCGGTCGTGAGGCTTTCCTGCTCGAGCATGCCGTTGATCTGGTTGGTCTCGCAGCCGAGGCCGACGACGAGCACCGAGGCGAAGTTGGGATGGCGCGCGTAGCCGCCGAGCGTGCGCCGCAGCACCTGCAGCGGCTCGCCGTCGCTGGCGGTCGCGCAGCCGCCGCCGTGGGTCAGCGCGACGACGCCGTCGACGTGCTCGAAGCGCTCGAGCGCGCGCAGATTGGTATCGCGCCGGAAGTGGTCGGCGATCGCGCGCGCGACCGTCGCCGAGCAGTTCACCGAGGTGAGGATGCCGACGTAGTTGCGCGTCGCGACCCGACCGTCGGCGCGGACGATGCCGTCGAAGCTCGCCGGCTCGGCGCTGTACTCGGTCGCGCGTGCGCCGCTCGCGGCGTCGTAGTCGCGCACGAAGGACGAGAACTCGAGGTTGTGGGTGTGGACGTGCTGGCCGGCGGCGATCGCCTGCTTCGCGCTGCCGATGATCTGGTCGTAGCGCCGCACCGGCTCGCCGGCGGCGATGGCGCGGGTCGCGATCTTGTGGCCGGGCGGCACGAGGCCCGAGACGGTGATCCCTTCACTGGCGAGCCGCGTGCCGCCGACGAGCTGCTGCCGGGCGATGACGACGTCGTCGTTCGCGTGGATGCGGATGACGAGTGCGTCGGTCATGGCGACCACCATCAGTTCAGCGCGAGGGTCTCAGGCGTCGATCAGCTTCGGATCCCAGGCGTGGACCTTCTGGCGCTGCTCGCCGAGGCCGGCGATGCCGAGCCGCATCTCGTCGCCGGCTTTCAAGAACACCGGCGTCGGCTTCATGCCCATGGCCACGCCGGGCGGCGTGCCGGTGGTGATGAGGTCGCCCGGATAGAGCGTCATGAAGCGGCTCACGTAGGCGACGAGCTCGGCGGCGCCGAAGATCATGGTCGCGGTGCTGCCGTTCTGGCGCCGCTGGCCGTTGACGTCGAGCCACATCGCGAGCTGTTGCGGGTCGGCGATCTCGTCGGCGGTGACCATCCACGGGCCGACCGGGCCGAAGGTGTCGCAGCCCTTGCCCTTGTCCCAGGTGCCGCCGCGCTCGAT
>JAYVVB010000247.1:0-6316 GCA_043787455.1 Rhizobacter sp. | reverse complement strand
GCCGATCCGCTCAGGTCGTGCGGTTCGCGCCGATGTGCTCGGCCAGGCTCGCCAGCGACTTGAAGATGCGAACGTTGTCTTCGTCGTCGGACTTGAGCTGGAAGCCGTAGCGCTGCGAAACGACGAGGGCGACCTCGAGGATGTCGATCGAGTCGAGGCCGAGGCCTTCGCCGTATAGCGGCGCGTCGGGGTCGATCGATTCGGGGGCGATGTCGAGGTTCAGCGCCTCGACGAGCAGTGCGGCGACCTCGCTCTGCAGGGCGGTATGGGCGAAAGTCATGCGTGCTGAAAAAGGGTCGGAAAACAGAACGGGACAGGATCGATCGAGTCTAGCAAACGACCCTCCCGCGAATCTCGCCGCAAAACGTCCTTATTCGACCCGCGCGCCGGAGCTCTTGACGAGCGGCTCGTACTTCGCCAGCTCGGCCTTGACGAACGTGCCGAAGCGCTCGGGCGACATCGGCATCGGCTCGGCGTAGAGCGACGAGAGGCGGCTCTTCAACTCGCTCGAGCCGAGGGCGTCGACGAAGGCCTTGTTGAGCTTGGCCGTCACCTCCGCCGGCAGGCGCGCCGGGCCGAACAGTCCGAACCAGGTGTCGATATCGAAGCGCGCGAGGCCGAGCTTCGCTCCCGCCTCGGCGATCGTCGGCACCTCGGGCATGGAACTCGATCGTTCGGCCGTCGTCACCGCCAGCGCCTTGAGCTTGCCGGCCTTGATGTTCGCCGACGCGGTGGCGAGATTGTCGAAATTGAGATCGACCTGCCCGGCGAGGAGGGCGAGCTGCGCCGGATTGCCGCCGGCATAGGGGATGTGGACCATGAAGACGCCTGCCTGCGCCTTGAACATCTCGCCGGCGAGATGGCCGGCACTGCCGTTGCCGCCCGAGCCGTAGTTGAGCTGGCCCGGATGCTTTTTGGCGTAGGCGACGAGGTCGGCCACGCTCGCGATCTTCAGGCGCGCCGCCGTCTCCGGCGTCATGATCAGCACGTTCGGCACCCGCGCCACGCCGGTGATCGGCGTGAAGTCGCGGATCGGGTCGTAGGGCATCTTCGCGAACAGCCACGGGTTGATCGCGTGGGTCGCGACCGCGCCGATCACGATCGTCGTTCCGTCGGGTGCCGCCTTCGCGGCGACATCGGCGCCGAGGTTGCCGCCGGCACCGGCGCGGTTGTCGACGATGACCGGTCCGAGACTGTCCTTCACCTTCTCGGCCAGGGCGCGGGCGACGATGTCGAGCGGGCCGCCCGGTGGATATGGGACGATCAGACGCAGCGGCCGCGATTGGGCCAGCGACATGCACGGCGAGGCCGCGGTGGCGACCGCCGCGCCGAGCGCGATCAGCGCGCTTCGGCGTGTCCTCGCGCTCACTGCTTCTTCAGCAGGACGGACTTCACCCAGCCGTCGCCGCGCGAGGTCGTCACCTTGACGAAGCCGTTCTGCTCTTCGCCCGCGAGGATGACCTCGTCGTTGCGGCCGAGCGTCTGCATGTCGCCGCCGCCGTCGCGCGGCTGGCGCAGCACCTTCACCCCGGCGATCTTCGGCATCATCACGTCGCCGGCGGCGCCGGCATTGGCCTTCACGCTCCCCGCCGCGTTCTGCTGCGAGGCGACGCTGCCACGCGCCTGCACCAGCGACGGGTTGTTGCGGATGCTGCGGACGATGTTGTTCCAGTTGTCGAGGAACGAGGCGACGATCACCTTGCCTTCGGGCGTGTTGCTGTAGCCGCCGCCGGCTGCGGCGAGGCCGCCGAGCAGGGCGCCGCCGACGGCGAAGTCGGTCTTCTGCGCGCTGCCCTGCGCCGCGGCGACCTGGATGCCCGAGCGCGAGTCGACGAGCAGCATGCTGGTCTCGGCCTGCTTGAACTTGAGGCCACCGGCGATCGCGCCGATCACCTGGCCGCGGCCGCCGCCGAGCAGGCCGCCGAGCGCGCCACCCATGCCGCCGGCGTTGTTCTCGCTGAAGACGACCGCCGGCGTGACGATGAAATCGGCCGCGACCATCTGGCCCTTGCCGACGTTCTGGTCGCGCTGCAACTCGCCCGACGAGGCCAGCGCACGCTCCTGCATCATGTTGCCCATCGCCACGCCGCGCTCGACGACCTGGAAGCAGTTCGACTGCTGGACCAGCATGCGGATCACCCCGGTCGGCGATCCGAGGCCGTAGCGCTGCAGGTTCTGGCCGATCTGGCTCTGCGGCTCGACCACGGCGAGCGTGCCCTTGGGCGCGTCGCAGTGCTCCAGCTGGTCGCTCGCGCCTTGCGACTCGCCGTTCGGACCGGCGCCGCCGGTCGCGAGCGAGCCGCCCTTGCCGAGGGTCTGGGCGCCGGCCGAGCCAGCGGCGATCGCGAGTGCGGACAGGGCCAAGGTCAGGGTGAGCTTCATGGAAACCTCCGTCGATGGGATCGATTGTTGATGAGCGTGAGCGCGTCTAGCCGAGCGGGCCGTGCTTGTCGGCTTCGGACGTGAACGAATCGGCATAGAACTCGTCGTCGGGCAGGCCGCAGCGGGCGACGAAATCGCGCTCGGCCGACTCGACCATGATCGGCGCGCCGCAGGCATACACCTGCCAGTTCGTGAGGTCGGGGTGATCGTGCATCACGGCCTGGTGGACGAGGCCGGTGCGGCCGTGCCAGTCGTCTTCGGGCCTGGCCTCAGAGAGCACCGGGACGTAGCGCAGGTTCGGCATGCGCCGCGCCGCCTCCTCGGCCCAGTCGTTCAGGTAGAGGTCGACCTTGCTGCGACAGCCCCAATAGAGGATCGCCTTTCGCACGCTGCCTTTCCAGATCATGTGCTCGACGATCGCCTTGATCGGCGCCATGCCGGTGCCCGAAGCGAGCAGGACCAGCGGCTTGTCGCTGTCCTCGCGCAGGAAGAAGCTGCCGAACGGACCTTCGACGCGCAGGATGTCCTTTTCCTTCATCGCGCTGAAGACATGATCGGTGAACTTGCCGCCAGGCAGGTGGCGCAGGTGCAGCTCGATCGCGGGCTTGTCGCCGACCTCGTGCGGCGCCGTCGCCATCGAGTAGCTGCGGCGCGAGCCGTCGCGCAGGATGAACTCGACGTACTGGCCGGCGCGGTACTGGAACGGATCGTTCGCGGGCAGTTGCAGCTTCAGGATCGCGACGTCGGGCGCGGGCTTGTCGATCGAGATGACGCGGCCGGGCAGCTTCCTGATCGCGAACTCGCCAGCGCCCGGCACGGTCCGCGCCTCGAGAACGACGTCGGTTTGCGGCGCGGCCTGGCAGGTGAGGACGAAGCCGGCGAGTTCCTCCTCGTGGCTGAGCGCCTTCTGCTGATGCGCGCCGTGGATCACTCGACCCTCGAGCATTCGGCACTTGCACGAGCCGCAGGCACCGTCGCGGCAGCCGTAGGGCAGACCCACGCCCTGACGGATGGCGGCCTGCAGGATGGCTTCGTCGCGGTCGACGCTGAAGGTCTTGCCGCTCGGCTGGATGGTGACGGTGAATGGCATGGAATAGGCGATGAAGGGGAAGCCCAGGCGTCGCCTAGACTCGGCCCGCGATTCTCCCCGATGGCGCAATGCCCGACCGACCGACCCGATTCAAGCGCCCCACGCTCCTCATCGTCGGTTGCGGCGACGTGGGTCTGCGCGTCGCCAAAGGGCTCGCCGGTCGCTGGCGTGTCGTCGCGCTGACGTCGAGCCCGGCGCGCCTGCCGATCTTGCGCGCCGCAGGCATCGTGCCGCTCGTCGGCGATCTCGATCGGCCCGCGACGCTCGCCCGCCTCGCCGACGTCGCCGACGCCGTGCTGCATCTCGCGCCGCCCGCCGCCGAGGGCGAGCGCGACTCGCGCACGGCACAACTCGTTCGCGCGCTCGCGCGCTCGCACCGGATCCGCCGCGTCGTCTATGCCTCGACCACCGGCGTCTACGGCGACTGCCACGGCGAGCGAGTCGTCGAAACGCGGCCGCTGCGTCCGGCGAGCGACCGGGCCCGGCGTCGCGTCGATGCCGAGGCGCGCGTTCGCTGGCTCGGGCGCGCGACCGGCGCCGCGGCGACGATCCTGCGCATCCCCGGCATCTACGCGCTCGACCGCGAGGGCGGTGATCCGCGCGAACGGGTCCGGCGCGGCACGCCCCTGCTGACGCGCGAGGACGACGTCTTCACCAACCACATCCACGCCGACGACCTCGCCCGCGCCTGCGTCGCCGCGCTTCATCGCGGGCCGCGCCAGCGCGCGATCAACGTCGCCGACGACAGCGAGATGAAGATGGGCGACTACTTCGAGCTCGTCGCCGACCGCTTCGAATTGCCCCGGCCGTCGCGCCTGTCGCGGGCCGAGGCCGCACGCGTGCTCTCGCCGATGCAGATGAGCTTTCTCGACGAGTCGCGGCGCTTGTCGAACGCGCGCATGAAGGCCGAGCTTCGGCTCGTGCTGCGCCATCCGACGGTGATCGAAGGGTTGTCGAGCGTTTCGCGCGAGCGACCACGCGAGCGAGAATGATCCCGACGTCGAACTCACCGAGGAAACACGGATGAACTGTCCGCTCAACGGCCGATCGTTTCACCGATATGCAGCGCGCGCATGCGCGCTGTTGGCGCTGCTTGTCGTCGGTGCGGCCCACTTGCCGTGCGCGGCGCAGGCGCCCGCAGCGTGGCCGTCGAAGCCGATCCGCCTGGTCTCGCCCTTCAACGCCGGCGGCGCGATCGACGTGCTCAACCGGATCATTGCCGAGAAGCTGTCACAGCGGCTCGGCCAGCAGGTCTACGTCGACGCGATCCCGGGCGCGAACACGATCAAGGGCGCCGACGTGGTCGCCAAGGCGCTGCCCGACGGCTACACCTTCATGATCACGACGATGTCGACGCACGTGAACAACACCGTGCTCTTCGCCAAGCTGCCGTTCGACGCGGTCAGGGACTTCGCACCGATCACCCAGGTCTCGCTCGGCAGTGTCCTGCTGACGGCGCCGATCACGGCGCCGTACAACGACCTCAAGGGCTTCGTCGCCTGGGCCAAGGCGCAGAAGCGCCCGATCAGCTACGGCTCGTGGGGCATCGGCTCGTCGGCCAACGTCTACGGCGAGATCCTGGCCAGGGACTTCGGCGTCAGCCTCACCCACGTGCCGTACAAGGGCGAGGTGCCGGCGATCACGGACGTGATGGGCGGCAGCCTCGACGTCACCTTCGCGAGCCCGGTCGGCGCCAAGCCGCAGGTCCAGGCGGGCAAGCTCAAGGCGCTCGGCATGACCGGCCCGGCGCGCTCGGCGGCGATGCCCGACGTGCCGACCTTCGGCGAGCAGGGCTTCAAGGGCTTCGAGCTGCCGATCTGGGTCGCCGCCTACGCGCCGGCCGGAACGCCGCGCCCGATCGTCGAGCGGCTGCAGAAGGAGATCGCCGCCGTGATTCATCTGCCCGACGTGACGCCGCGGATGGTCGACCAGGGCCAGACGCCGCTCGGCAACACGCCCGAGGAGTTCGCCGCCGCGTTCGCGAAGGACGCGCCGACGTGGATCAACTACATCAAGGCGTCGGGAGCCAAGCCAGAGTGATCGATCAGGGCACCGCGTACGGCCTCGCGCCGGCGACCCACGACCGCGAGCTCACCGAAGTCGGCGCCGGCACGCCGATGGGCGAGCTGCTGCGGCGCTACTGGCATCCCGTGGGACTCACCGCCGACGCGGGTTCGACGCCGCGCCTGGTGCGCGCGCTCGGCCAAGACCTGATCCTCTTTCGCACCGGCGATGGCCGAGCGGGCCTCGTACATCCGCGCTGCGCCCATCGCGGCGCCTCGCTCTACTACGGCCGGGTCGAAGCCGAGGGCATCCGCTGCTGCTATCACGGCTGGATGTTCGCACCCGATGGCCGCTGTCTCGACCAGCCGTGCGAGCCCGACGGCGGCGCGCGGAAGGGCAATGTGCGCCAGCCCTGGTATCCGGTCGAGGAGCGCTACGGCCTCGTTTTCGCCTACCTCGGCCCGCCGGAGAAGAAGCCGGTCCTGCCGCGCATCGACGTCCTCGACGAGCTCGGCCTGGCCGAATCGCTCGAGGCCGACGACACCAGCCTCGGCGGCGGCGGCCCGACGATCATTCCGTGCAACTGGCTGCAGCACTTCGAGAACGTCGTCGACAGCTTCCATGTGCCGATCCTGCACGGCGTGTTCTCCGGCAACCAATTCGTGCCGGCGATGGCGCAGATGCCGACCGTCGAATGGAGCGCGACCGAGCGCGGCGTGCGCGTCACGAGTTGGCGCGCGCTCGAGGGCGGCCGGCGCCTGCGCCGCGTCACCGAGGCGGCGATGCCGACCTTGCGCGTCGTGCCGAGCCCGCGCCTTGGCAAGAGCGGGCCGGTCGAGG
>JAYVVB010000246.1:0-2663 GCA_043787455.1 Rhizobacter sp. | reverse complement strand
GGGGCAGCGGGATCGCGCTCTCGCGCCACAGCCAGCCGCAGGCGACGCCCGCCGACAGCACGAGGGCAGCGACCGCAGCGCGCAGCCACCAGCGGCTCGCGCGCCGGGGCGCGACGACGAGGCCGACGTGGCTCAGGCGCTGCGTCGCCGTGTGCCCGAAGCCGATCGCCATCGCCAAGGCTCCGCTCACAGCCCGGCGAGATAGCGCTTCGGGTCGATCGCACCGCCGGCGCGCAGCACCTCGAAGTGCAGGTGCGGCCCGGTCGAGCGGCCGGTCGAGCCGACGACGGCGATGCGCTCGCCGGGCGCGACGACCTGGCCCGTGCGCACCAGCAGCTCGGACGCGTGGGCGTAGCGGGTCGTGAGGCCGTTGCCGTGGTCGATCTCGACGACGCCGCCGAAGTCGCGCTTGAAGCCGGCGAAAGCCACGACGCCGCCGGCCGCCGACGCGATCGGCGTGCCGGTGCGCGCGGCGAAGTCGAGCCCGGCATGGAAGGCATGGGTGTGGGCGAAGGGATCGAGGCGGTTGCCGAACGATGAAGTCAGCTCGGCGCCCACGATCGGCAGGCGCGAGGGCAGGCGCATCAGCTCGAACGACTGCTCTGCGGCTGCGCCCGCGAGCGTCGCGATCTGGCGCTCGACGCGGCCGATCTGCGCGTCGAGCTCGTCGAGATCGGTGGCGCCGGCCCGCGGCGACAGGAGCGGCCCACCGCTCGGACCGGCCGGTTCGACGACCGCCGGTGAGGGAGGCTTGGCGCGAGTCGGCGCCGATTCGCCCGCCGTCGAGCCGATGCGCTTGCTGAGCTGCGCCGCTTCGCTCTCGAGGCGAAAGAGTCGTCCCGAGATCGCACCGACCTGCTCGAGCGTGAACGGTGCCGGGAGCAGGACCGGACCGGCGACATCCGGCGCGACGAGCGTCGGTTTCGCCGCAAGTTCGGCGATCCAGTAGCCGACCGCACCCCCGGAGGCGAGCAAGGCGACGGCCGCCGCGCCCGCGAGCGCGATCAGCGGCCGCACCGGCAAGGTCCTGACGCGCGACCGGCTGGTCGCGCCGGTGGCAATCATCACGAACGCCATGGCTTCTCCTCGACATGCGCTGCGAAGACCGAAAGGTGTCCCCGCTCGCTTCGATCCTAAGGATGCTTTGCGTGCGGAACTGCATTGCGCGCTGCAACGGTTTGTTCCAGCGCGAAGCGTTGGGTGAAGTTCACGCAAGAGGTGCCGGAGGTGTGCCAAGGCGTTGCGGTTCGCAAGCGGAATGCGCAGGTGCAACCAGCGCGAAGAAGATCGAGGTGACGGGAAAGCCGAGCGTTCCGGCCGAGGCCCAGCCGTAGCCCAGCCGAAATATTCGCCCGAGATCACCAGGCCGACGGCGATACCCCAGCGTTGGAACGTGCCTAGGGTTTTCGGCAAGGTCCGATCGGCAATAGTCGACATGCCCGGGGCTTTTCCGGAGGAGCGGCCGGGAGTATTGTGGGAGCCGCCCGACACGGCGTCGAGTCGACGGCGGACAGACGAAGTTGCGACCGAACACTAGCCTTGCAAGTATGGAAACCTTGGACACACTAGACGCTGCCGACTGGCGCGACCGCTGCGCGCAGCGCATCGCCGAGCTAGATCAGGACCTGTCGAGGAGCGAGGCCGAACGTCTCGCCAAGGACGTCTGGGCCTTCGAGCGAACGCGGGCGATGTCGCCCGAAGCGGCGGCGGAATTCGTCGCCATCGAGATGAGCCGCCCCGACCGGGCGCCATTCGAGCGCCGCGCCACGGCCCGTTGACTCGGATTCGCTGCGTCAGCGCGGCCAGCCAGCGGCGAACCGGTCGTGGTCGCCGCTCGCCCTTGGCCTGTGGCATTCCCTGGTCGACTACCTCGCGCGCTGGTTCACGCACAACGACCAGAACGCGCAGTACGTCGTGCAGGAATCCACGCTGCGGGCGCTGCGGTATTTCGGCGCGTTCCGCGGCGACCAGATCCGGCCCTGGCTGCTGCAGATCGTGCGCCACACCTGCTACGCCTGGCTCGCGAAGGACCGGCCGACCGAGGTCATGGCACTGCAGGCGCAGATCGAGGTGCTGCGGTGGCTGCGCGACGACGTGCGCAAGCACGCCGGGTACCACGCGGCGCCGGTGGCCCTGCGCGCGGCGTTCGCCGACGCGTCGGCCGGAGCGCCTCCCGAGCGCATCGGTGCAGGCGCAGGCGGTGGCGTCCGCGCCGCGCTTTCGCGATGGTTCGCGTGGCGACCGCTGGCCGTCGCGCTCGCGGTGGCACTCTTCGCGGCGATCGGCGTCGACGTCGTGATGTCGGAACGCTGGCATGACGAGCGACTGCGCGACCAGGTCATCGCCAGCCACGCGCCGGCGACGATGAGCGAGCGCCTCGTCGACGTTGCCTCGTCGGATCACCACGTCGTCAAGCCCTTCCTCTCGTCGCGTCTCGACTTCTCGCCGCCGGTGCGCGCGCTGACGATCCCGGGCTCGGTCTTCCTCGGCGGGCGTGTCGACTACCTCGAAGGACGCCCGGTCGCGGCGCTTGTCTACCGCCAGGGCCGCCACATCGTCGAGGACTGCGTCTGGCCGACGAAGGACGGCGACAGCACCGTCGCTGTGACGGCGGCGCGCGGCTTTCGCCTCGCGCGCTGGTCGCGCGAGGGCTTGGCCCACTG
>JAYVVB010000245.1:0-2518 GCA_043787455.1 Rhizobacter sp. | reverse complement strand
ACCACGAAGGCATAGCCGGCGGTCGCTCCCGAGTAGAGGTTGAGGTAGACCTCGCCCGGCTTCAGCACCGCGCCGATCTTCGCGGCGCTCGGCACGCTCGGGCTGACGAGCTCGCGGTAGACCGGGAACTGCGCCGAGATGTCGCGCCGGAGCTGCTTCAGCTTCGCGTCGCTCGCCTCCACGGCCTTGCTCTTGTCGGCGACTTCGGCCTCGCGTCGCTTGGCGACCGCCTCGTCGCCGTTGTCGGCAGGGCGCGCGCGCTCAAGCCGGGTCACGGCGATCGAGAACGTGCGCCGGCTCGCGTTGCGATCGAACCGGAGCGCCTGCTCCTGCTCGATCAGGCCGCGCAGCTTCGGATTGGTCGCGGCGAGTCGCGAGGCGCCGTCGGCCAGCGCACCCTGCGAAGAGCTGCTGCGCAGGAGCTCGGAAATACGGAACGCGAGCGCCCTGGCCGACTCCGAGGCCCGCCCGTTCGCCGGGATCAGCTTGCCGAGCGACGAAGACAGCGCGCCATCCTCGACGTACGAACCGCGGTAGCTGGCGTCGGCCCAGTCGCCGTCGTCGTTCGCGAGCGTGGCGACGAAGCGCTCGATGTCCGCCTGCGCGTCGGGGCGCGCCGGATCGTTGAGGACGTACAGCATGAGCATCGCCGCCCGGTACTTGTAGAACGGGCTCTCGGTGCCGATCACACGCGCGTCGCGGTCGAGGCGGCTGCTCATGCGATCGGCAGCCTCTTTCCACTGGCCGCGCGAGGCGAAGGCGAGCGAGTCGGATTCCTCGGCCGCAAGGGTTCCCGAGATGACCGGGTTGCCGGCGCGGCCGCGCGTCAGGGCGTCGGCGTCGCCCCCGTACTCGTTGATGCGGCCGAGCGCCAGCGCAACCATCAGCCTCATGCGCATCGTCAGGCCGTAGGCGAGATCGAACTCCGGCGTCTTGATGCGCGTGTGCTCGGCGATGGCGGCATCGATCGCGACGAGCGCGGCGTCGTAGTCGTCCTGCGACGTGAGCGCGACCGACAGCGCGTCGTCGATCGATGCCAACTGGTACGTCGTCGCCTTCAGGTCCGGCCGTGTCGCGATGCGCTCGCGGATCTCGGTGATGTAGCTCATCGCCTCGTCGCGGCGGTTGTTCTGCACCAGCAGCCGGACGTGGAGGTTGACGTTGTTGAGCAGCTCGGCCGTCGCCGCCTGGCGCCGCTTCTCGCTGAGCGAGGCGTCGTTGAAGTTCGCCCAGGCGAGCTCGGCCACCTCGCGCGTCTTCGCCAGCGCGAGGTCGTGCCGGCCCTCGAAGCGGCGGTAGATCTCGGCTTCGGCATGGAGGAAGGTGTAGGCGGGCTCGCGCGGCAGCTCCTCGAGCTCGGCCGGCCTGGTGTCGCGCGCCAGCGACTTGGCGCGGCTGACGTAGCGCTGGCTTTTCGGGAGGTCGTTGGCGAGCGCCCACGCGGACGCGAGGGCCGCGGCGTGCAGCGAGCGGCGGCCGGGGCCGATGAGCCTGTCCTCGACGATCTCGTCGCCGACCTTGAGCGATTCGGGCACGCGGCCGGCGCGGTAGAACTCGGCGGAGAGATCGGTGAGCAGGCGGAAGTGCTCGTTGGGGTCGGTCGATGTCGCGAGCTGCTGGTGGACGGCGACCGAGCGCGCGTCGAGCGCAGCCCGCGCCGCGGCGCTTCGATCCTTCTCGCTGACCTCGGGCGGCGCTTCGTCGCCGTCGGACTGGGCGAACGCGCCGACGTGCAGGGCCGCAACCACGAGACAGGCGATCAGGCGACGAATCGGACGAACAGGCACTTGCAACTCCAGCGATCAGGACGAACGGGTGATTATCGAGGTCGGCTTCGTCGATCTTGACGATGCCCGCGTCGGCTCCGTCGTGGACGTTCGGTCAGAATCGACCCGCAAGATGAGACTTCTTCGTTGCGTTCTTCCGGTCCTCCTCGCGATCTCGGGCGCCGTCGCGGCAGTGCCTGCGACAGCTCAGGTCGCTGCCGCGGCCAGGCCGCTCGCCATGGTCGTCGATCGCACCGGTGCGGTGTCGGTAGGCGAGCCGGCTTCGCTTCGGCCGGTCGTCACGCTCGCCGTGCTCGCCGCCGGAACGAAGCTGCAGCTCGAGACGGCATCCAGCCTCACCCTTCTCTACGTCGGCTCGGGCGACGAGTACACCGTCACCGGCCCCGGCGCGGCGCAGCTCGAACCGGGCGGCGTCTCGGCCTCGCAAGGCGCGGTGGCGAAGCGGCGGTCGTCGGGCGGTGCGAAGCCGGCGCGGTTGCGCGTCGAGACGCTGGCGATGGGCGGCGTCGTGATGCGCGGTGCGCGCGCCGTCGGCATGCTGCGTGCGCGCGTGCCGGCCGGCGCGCTGACGAAGCCGCCCGAGCAGTTCGTCTGGGAGTCGCCTGCGCCCGACGCGTCGTACGCCATCGAGCTGCGCGACGAGGCCGGCACGATCGCGTTTGAAGGACGCGCCCAGGGATCGACGCTCGCCTTTCCGGCCTCGCTCTCGCTCCGGCCGCGCGAGCACTACA
>JAYVVB010000244.1:0-6104 GCA_043787455.1 Rhizobacter sp. | reverse complement strand
GGCGGAAGGTCGCGGTGCTACGACCGGCGAGGCCACCGGTGCAGCAATCATCGCCGGGGCAGGCTTCGCGTCCTCGACCATCGCGCGCAGCTGCGGATCGTTGCGCAAGCGTGCCGCGGCCGGGCCGACGGGCTCGCGCCGTGTCATCACTTCCGACGGGACGAAGGTCACGGCGTGGGGAAAGCGGCGGTTCGCGAAGTCGCGACGGTCGGCCTCGCCGTTGCGGTTGTTGATGATCGTCGTGATGTTGGTGACGTTGGTGACGTGCGTGATGTTGACTTCGCGGACGTAGCGCGGGCTGGCCCGATAGCTCGGCACGTAAACCTCGCGCGGCGCGAGCGGAAACCACCCCACCGGAGGCCCGCCGCCGCCGATCGAGAGCGAAAGGCCGACGCGCGGGCCGCCGACCCAGGCGACCAGCGCCGGCGCGTAGACCGGCCGCGCGACATAGGTGCCCGGCGCCCAGCACCATGCGTCGCGGTGGTAGACCCAGCGACCGTAGTGGAACGGCGCGAAGCCCCACGGTGCGTCGTCGACCCAGGTCCAGCCCCATGGCCTGACCCAGGCCCAGTGGCCGGCGCTGTACGGCGCCCAGTCGGCCGGCACCGAGGTCGGGATCCAGAGCGCGCCGTAGTCGGGCGTCTGCTCCCACTGCCCATAGCGGACGAGGTCTTCGGCGCCGGTCATCTCGGGCGAGACGAAGCGGTTCGCGGCGACACGATCCTCGCCGCGATCACGATCCTCGTTCCAGGCGGTGAACGAGTCGCGCGCCGGCGCCACCATGGCGTACTGCGGCACGCCGGCGGTGTCGATCCAGAACTGCGCGTGCTGGCCGGTGTAGACCGGCAGCGCCGTGTTCTTCGTCTGGTACGCGGCCTGGCCGTTGTAGACCGTGAGATCGCTCGCTTGGTCGAGACGGTCGAAGCGATAGCGACCGACGGTCTGGACGCGAAAGCGTCCTTCGTCGGTGTCGATCGCGAATTCGGCGAGGGCTTGCGGACTGCGCAGCCGCGCAACGACGCTGCCCGTGGCGAGGCGAACGACGTAGCGACTGTCGTCGAGAAGCGCGACCTCGATCTCGGTGCCGGCGTCGAGGCGCAGCGTCGTCGACCCAAGGCTGATCTCGGCACGTGCGCCCTTGTCGGTGGCGACGCGATCGCCCGTCGTGAGCGGACGGTTGCGCCCGACAGTGAGCCACTCGTCGGTCTCGTCGTTGTAGATCCAGACGTGGCCGCTGACCTCGCTGAGACGGGCCACGCGCGATGGCGGATCTCCGCCGCTGGCCGTTTGCGCCTTCGCTGGAAGGGTCGCGGCGAGGCCCAGGAAGGCGGCGAGAACGAGGACCGCATCGAGGCGGCCCCACCAGGATCGGCTCGATGTTTGTCCGACTGCGCGTTCGTTCGATGTCTTCATATTCGTGCTCCGACTGCGACCCGACCGCGCCTGCTCGTCGCGGTCGCTGCCCTCTTCAACGCTCGGCCGTCGTCTCGTGCCGACGGCGCCCCACCAACGACACTTTCCTTTACAAAGTTCCGTTCCGGCACCGCGGGGCGCGCGCCCGGCTCAGCTTCTCAATCGTCGGATTCCGGATCGAGCTGCGGAAAGAGGACGCTGGTGTAGCCGAAGCGGCTGAAGTCGCGCACCCGCATCGGATACAGGATGCCGCGCAGATGGTCGCATTCGTGCTGCACGACGCGTGCATGGAAGCCTTCGGCGTCGCGCTCGATCGGCGTGCCGTCGAGATCGAAGCCACGGTAGCGGATTCGCGCCCAGCGCGGCACGACGCCGCGCAGGCCGGGCACCGAGAGGCATCCTTCCCAACCCTCTTCCTCGACGTCGCCGATCGCCTCGATCGCCGGATTGACGAGCACCGTCTCCGGCACCGGCGGCGCCTCCGGATAGCGATCGTTGCGGCTGAAGCCGAAGATCACGATCTGCAGGTCGACGCCGATCTGCGGCGCGGCGAGGCCCGCCCCGTTGACCGAGCGCATGGTCTCGAACATGTCGGCCGCGAGCGCGCGCAGCTCGGGCGTGGCGAAGCGCTCGACCGGCTGGGCGACGCGCAGTAGGCGCGGATCGCCCATCCTCAGGATCTCGTGGATGGTCATGGCGGCACCGCGCATTCGCCCGCACGCCACGCCGCGATCACGTCCACGGGCGCCTGCACGAGCTCGATCAGCACGCCCGACCCCGCGACCGGAAACGCATCGTTCGCTTTCGGATGGATGAAGCAGATGTCGTGGCCCGCGGCGCCGGCGCGGATGCCGCCCGGCGCCATTCGCACGCCGTTCAGCTCGAGCCACGCGACGGCGGCACGCAAGTCGTCGATCCACAGGCCCACGTGATTGAGCGGCGTCGTGTGGACGGCGGGCTTTCCCTCGGGATCGATGGGCTCCATGAGGTCGACCTCGACCCGGGTCGTGCCCGTGCCGATCGCGCAGATGTCTTCGTCGACGTTCTCGCGCACGGAGCGAAACGTGCCGGTGAGCGAGAGACCGAGCTTGTCGACCCAGAGCGTGCGCAAGTCGGCCTTGCTGCGCGCGCCGATCGCGATCTGCTGCACGCCGAGCACGTTGAACGGCCGCCTCGTGTCGGCGTTCATGCCGTCGCCGCCGGGCGCTCGAACTCGAGGATGACCTCGTCGACGGCGACGCTATCGCCGGGCTGCGCGACGATGCGCGCGACGACGCCGTCGTGCGCGGCGGTGACGATGTTCTCCATCTTCATCGCCTCGATCACGGCGAGGCGCTCTCCCGTGCGCACCGGCTGTCCGGCCTTGACCGCGACGGCGACGAGCAGGCCCGGCATCGGCGAGAGCAGGAAGCGCGAGAGATCGGGCGGCGGCTTGAACGGCATCAGCGCTCGCAACTCGGCCGCGCGCGGCGTGAGCACGCGCACCTCGATGCGGGCGCCGTCGTGGCCGACTTTCAGCGCGAGGCCCGCGCGCTCGATCTGGGCGCGAAACGGCGCATTGTCGACCGTGCCATGCACGGCGATGTCGGCGAGCGCGCTCGCGAACACGACGCGGCGCGTGCGACCGCCAAGGGTCACGACGTAGTCTCTGCCCTCGGCGCGGACCTCGACCGGCGTCTCTCGGCCCTTTCCTTGCGCATCGATCTCGACGACGATGAAACGCTCTCTGAGCTTCAGCTCATGGCCGGGCAGCTGGCCGGTGAGACCGGCCGAGCGCGCGAGCAGGCGCCGCTCGAACGCCGCCGCGAGGACGAGCAGGAAGTCGCGATCCTTGTGCTCGACCGTGACCGCGCCGAATCCCTGCGGGTACTCCTCAGCGATGAAGCCGGTGTTGAACTGGCCCGAGGCGAAGCGCGGATGGCCGAGCAGCGCCGACTGAAAGCCGAGGTTGCTCGACACGCCGCGGATCACGAAGGCGTTGAGCGCGTCGCGCATCGTCGCGATCGCCGCCGAGCGATCGACGCCGCAGGCGATCAGCTTGCAGATCATCGAGTCGTAGTGGATGGCGATCTCGCCGCCCTCGTAGACGCCGGTGTCGACGCGAACGCCCGGCGTGCCGGCGGGCATGGGCACGCCGGCCTCGAGGGTTTGCTCCGGCGGACGGAAGGTGACGAGGCGCCCGCTGCTCGGCAGGAAGCCGCGCAGTGGCTCCTCGGCGTTGATGCGGCACTCGATCGCCCAGCCGCGCCGCGGGATGTCGGCCTGCGCGAAGGCGAGCCGCTCGCCCGAGGCGACACGGATCATCTGCTCGACCAGGTCGATGCCGGTGATGCACTCGGTCACGGGATGCTCGACCTGGAGCCGGGTGTTCATCTCGAGGAAGTAGAAGCTCTTGTCGCTGCCGACGACGAACTCGACCGTCCCGGCCGACTGATAGTCCACCGCCTTGGCGAGCGCCACGGCCTGCTCGCCCATCGCCTTGCGGGTCGCGTCGTCGAGGAACGGGCTCGGCGCTTCCTCGACCACCTTCTGATGCCGGCGCTGGATCGAGCACTCGCGCTCCCAGAGATAGACGCAGTGGCCGTGCGCATCGCCGAGCACCTGGATCTCGATGTGGCGCGGCTCCTCGACGAACTTCTCGACAAAGACGCGGTCGTCGCCGAAGCTTGACTTGGCCTCGTTGCGGCACGACACGAAACCCTCGGCCGCCTGGGTGTCGTCGTGGGCGACGCGCAGGCCCTTGCCGCCGCCGCCCGCCGACGCCTTGATCATCACCGGGTAGCCGATCTTCCTCGCGATCTCGACCGCGAGCTCGGCGCTCTCGATCGCCTCGTTGTGGCCGGGGATCGTGCTCACGCCGGCCGTCGCAGCGAGTTTCTTCGACTGGATCTTGTCGCCCATCGCGGCGATCGCCGCGTGCTTGGGGCCGATGAAGACGATGCCCTCTTCCTCGACGCGACGGGCGAACGCGGCGTTCTCGGAGAGGAAACCGTAGCCCGGATGGACGCCGTCGGCGCCGGTATCTTTGCAGGCGGCGATGATCTTGTCCGTCGACAGGTACGACTCGCGGCTCGCTGCTGCGCCAATGAGGGCCGACTCGTCGGCGAGCTCGACGTGGAGCGCGTCGCGGTCGGCCTCGGAGTAGACGGCGACAGTCGCGATACCGAGCCGCCGTGCCGTCTTGATGACGCGGCAGGCGATCTCACCGCGGTTGGCGATCAGGATCTTTTTCAGCATGGGCTCTCGGCTCTCCTCGCTCGGAGTATGCCCAAGGGTCGGGCGCCGCTCGTCGGGCCGGGACGTTCGCCTCGACGCTCGGCCCGCTCGGTCAGCCCAGCGCGTCGGGCTTGATCATCATCGTGCGGATGTCCTCGTCGTCCGCCGCCCGATGCGCCGGGCCCGCCAGTCTCAGGGTCAGGGTGTTGGCGACGCCGATCCGCGTGCCGCTGCGCACCGGGACGTCGACGCCCTTGCCGACCGGCTGGCCGTCGATCGTGGTCAGGCCCTCGGACAAGGTGCGCAGCCTGAGGCCGTCGGGCGCACGCCGCAGCTCGAAATGCCAGCGGCTGATCTGCCGCGAACGAACCGGATCGGGATGGACCAGCACGACGTCGTTGGCGCGGGCGCCCTCGGGCTCGTGCAGGCGGCCAAAGCTCACGATGTCCTGCTGCGGCAGCGCGATCTGCTCTTCGGTCTCTTCGATCAGCACACGGCGCGGGAACGCGACAGGGTCGCGCCAGTCGAGCTCGAGAAGGTCGACCGCCTGCGCGACGCCCTTCAGCTCGCGCGTGCCGATCGGCTGGCAGTGCAGCCGCTGCGCCGGCCCGAATTCGAGGAACACTTGGCGCGTGAGGTAGACCCGGCCCGGCTCGGCGGCGCGCGCGACCCTCGCCGCGACGTGGACCGAGTCGCCGGTCACCAGCGCCCCGTCGGTCAGCACCGACCCCCAGTGCAGACCGATGCGAACGGCCAGCTGGTGCTCGCGCGCCCGGGTCGCGTTCTCGCGCGCCATCGCCTGCTGGAATGCGACGATGGCGCGCACTCCCGACTCGGCGTCGGGAAAGACGCAGAACACGCCGTCGCCGACGGCGTCGACGATGCGGCCCTGCGCCTCTGTGGAGGCCTGCGCGAGCAGGTCGAAATGGAGCTGGTGCAGTTGCCGACCGACCGAGTCGCCGAAGCGCGAGAAGTACGGGGTCGAGCCGACGATGTCGGAGAACGCCATCAGCAGCGATCGCTCGAAGCGGCGCCTCAGCTCGTGCTGCAGCTGATTCTGCAGACGGACGATCTCCGTCATGCTGAGAGTGCCGAGGTCGATCATTGGAAAAAGGCCCATCCGGACGGGCCCGATTGTGATGGTTGCAGGCCATGCCGGCCGGCGATGTCAGAGCGGAATGTTGCTGTGCTTGCGCCAAGGGTCTTCGACCTTCTTGTCGGCGAGCATGGCGAGCGAGCGGCAGATGCGCTTTCGGGTCTCGTGCGGCTGGATCACGTCGTCGACGTAGCCGCGCGCGCTGGCGATGAACGGGTTGGCGAACTTGGCCTTATATTCGGCCTCGCGCGCAGCGAGCTTCGCCGGGTCGCCTTTCTCCTCGCGAAAGATGATCTCGACCGCGCCCTTGGCGCCCATCACCGCGATCTCGGCGTTGGGCCAGGCGAAGTTGACGTCTCCGCGCAGGTGCTTGGAGCTC
>JAYVVB010000243.1:0-10686 GCA_043787455.1 Rhizobacter sp. | reverse complement strand
ACCGGTTGAGTCTCGCTCTGGAAGGCTCGAGCCAGGCGCTTTTCGACTGG
This sequence comes from Rhizobacter sp., assembly GCA_043787455.1. GTDB lineage: Bacteria > Pseudomonadota > Gammaproteobacteria > Burkholderiales > Burkholderiaceae_C > Schlegelella_A. Next base: position 10,636 of record JAYVVB010000243.1, on the reverse strand, counting down.
GACATCGTGGCCGGCACGACCTACCAAAGCGCGCAGGCGGCAGCGATGCGCGGCGAACCGGCGATCGAAGCGACCTTGACGATGGAGGCGCTCAGGTCCCACGTCCATCCCGATGACGCCGGCGACGTGTTGGGCCGCATGGAGGAGGCGGTCAGGGGCGCGACGGCCAACTACAGCGCCGAATATCGACTTCGACACAGCTCAGGCGCGTGGTTCTGGGTACGGGCCCGCGGTCGCGTCGTCGAGCGCGACGCTGCCGGTCGGGCGCTGCGCCTGGCCGGCACCTATGCCGACATCACCGAACGCAAGATCGCCGAGGGGCGCCTTAGGCGGCTTGCCGAGCATGATTCGCTGACCGAGCTGCCCAATCGGGCGTTGTTCCACGATCGCCTCCAGCAGGCACTGATCCGCAGCGCTCGCGGCAAGCCGATGGCCTTGCTGTTTCTGGACATCGATCACTTCAAACGCATCAACGACACGTTCGGGCACGAGACTGGCGACGAGGTGCTGAAGGTGTTCGCAGCGCGAATGCGTCGCACCGTGCGGCGCTCGGATACCGTGGCTCGATTGGCCGGTGACGAGTTCACGATCATCCTGGAAGACCTGGCTGCTCCGGACGATGCCAGCCGACTGACCCAGGAGCTTGTCCAAGCCCTTCGTGAGCCAATCTCACTGGGCGGCCAGTGGGTGCAGGTGACAGCCAGTGTCGGCATTGCGCTCTATGTTCGTGGAGCGAACCTCGATGAAGCAGACCTACTGCGCAAAGCTGACGCGGCGCTCTACGAGGCCAAGCGGCGCGGGCGCAACGCCTACTTTGTCGATGAGATGACGCTTGCCGATCACACCCCAGCGACTGAGTGAGGCAAATGCTGCGACTGATCAGAGGGGGGCGAGACTCAGGTGACGGGTAAGGGACAAACGTCAAAAATCAAGTTGGCCTTGATCGATCTTCGACGTACTCGACGACATCGACGACTTTGGGGCCGAAACTTGCAACGACCAGGACAAGTTCGACCCGGGTGAGACCAAGCAGGGCGGTCCCCAATCGAAGGTCATGGTCGTTCGCAGATCGATGCAGAGTTATCCCGGCAGGCCCTGCTTGGATGGCACTTTCCTTCGCCGAGCCCAGCCCAGGGCAACAAGGCCCAAGCTCGTCAACGCCCAGGTTTCCGGCTCCGGCACTGGGATGATCGCCGCTTGGTAGCGAATGTTGTCGACGGCAACATAGTCGAAGAAGTCACCTGGAGTGACCACGATGCTCGTGATCCGCGGCGCCGCGAACGACAGCGTGAACTGGCCTGTGGTCGCGCCGACGATCGTACCGAGCAAGCTGGCGCCGTTATAGGCGAAGAGCCGCACGTCGGTTGGTGTGTCGACGCCGGCGAAGTCAGCGCTGAAAGAGCTGATCGCGCTGGCGAAGCTGACCCTAAAGCTCGGGTCCCCGTTCTCGTTCGTCCAAGCGTCGAAGGAACGCAGGACATTCCCGCCGACGAGGCTCGGGAAGCCAAGGGCGCCGACATCGCTGCCAGTCGCCGAAACGATCGTCATGTCGGTGTTTGTTGCCCAGCTCCCGTCAGGCGCACCTGCGCCGGTAAAAGCGTTCGGCGAAAACACCACGCCCGCGTACTGGGTCGACAGCGTTGCGCCCACTGCCAGGTTGTCGAACGTGATGTCTGTCGCGCCCGCGTCGAATGTCGCGAGCAGACATGCTGCAGTCACGGTGGCACGCCAATGTTTGCTCATTTCTTGTCCTCGTTGCGTGTGCGAAGGGTTTCGGGCGATTGCTCTCTGCCCCGGTCAAAGCTAGTCTACAAGCATCAATTCGTCATCCCCCCGACCCGGGGTTGGTCATCGTCACGAAGCCTTGCTACGGCATCAACAGGAAGTGTCTCTATGATTGAAGACCAAGCCCACCGGAGCTCGAATCCGGTTCCCTGGGTGACAAGCATCGCTTTCGTCGCTCTGTTGACTGCTTGTGGCGGTGGCGGCGGCGGCGGCGGCGGCGCCGATATCAGCAGCGCGAATCAGCCCTCAGCTCAACACCCAGTGACGGTAGAGGGCACGTCGGCCGGCGCAGCGATCGATCGACCTGCGACGCGCTATGCGGCCAGTCGCTTTTTGACCCAAGCCACATTCGGTCCCAGCGACTACGACACCGAGGTGGTGATGAAACTGGGCTACAGCGCCTGGATCGATCGCCAGTTCACGCTACCCTCAACGTCGCATCGCGCCTACTGGGAAGCTGCGGATGCCGCGATCAGGGTGGCCAACCCGGCGTCGATGGGCGCCAGTCAGGATCAGGTGTGGGAGTCCTTTTGGGGCCAAGCGCTCAACGGCCAGGATCAACTCCGCCTACGCACGGCCTACGCGCTCTCGCAGATCTTCGTGATTTCAGCGGTCGACGGCAACGTCGGCAACCAGCCGCGCGCGCTGGCGGACTGGCTCGACATGCTCGGCAACAAGGGGTTTACCACCTACCGCGAGCTGCTCGATTCGGTCGCGCTGCACCCCTTGATGGGCATCTACCTGACGTGGCTCAAGAATCAGAAGGCCGACAACGTCACTGGCCGCCACCCGGACCAGAATTTCGCCCGCGAATCGATGCAGCTGTTCTCCGTTGGCGTCGTCAAGCTCAATCCCGACGGGACGCCCGACCTGAGCACCGGCAAACCGGTCGAGACCTATGCGCCGAGCGATGTGGCCGGACTCGCGAATGTCTACACCGGCTACAGCTGGGCTTGCGGCGCGCGCAACGCGTCGTGCTTCCTGAACGGAAGTACGGGTGGGGCCTCGGACCCGGACCGCTACATCAAGCCGATGGTTCCGTACCCGCAGTACCACAGCACCGAGGCCAAGGCATTCCTCGGCACGACGATCCCGGCGACGACGACAGCCGATCCGGCCGGCGATCTCAAGATCGCGCTCGACGCGCTCGCTGCGCACCCGAACACCGCGCCGTTCATCAGCCAGCAGCTGATCCAGCGCCTCGTCACGAGCAACCCGAGCCCTGCCTACGTGCGCGACGTCGCGGCGGTCTTCGCCAACAACGGCAGCGGCGTGCGCGGCGACCTGAGGGCCGTCGTCAAGGCGATCCTGGTCCATCCCGAGGCCCGGCTGCAGTCGAACGGCGAAGGGAAGCTGCGCGAGCCGGTGCTCAGGCTCTCGGCCTACTTGCGCGCCTTCCCGCACAAGTCCGACACCGGGAGCTCGAAGGTCGGCAACACCGACGCCGTCGCCACTTCGCTCGGCCAGACGCCGCTGCGCTCGCCGTCGGTCTTCAACTTCTATCGCCCGGGCTATGTGCCGCCGGGCACGTTCACGGCGACCGCCGGCCTGGTCGCGCCGGAGATGCAGCTGGTCAACGAGACCAGCGTCTCGGCCTGGGTCAATTACATGCGCGACAACCTGTCGAGCGGTGTCGGCCAGTACAACGGCACCGTGAACGGCGTCGTCTACAACCGGCGCGACCTGCAGCGCGACTGGTCGCCCGAGATAGCCCTGGCGGCGACGCCCGCCGACCTCGTCAAGTCAGTCACCGACAAGTTGCTCTACGGCCTCGCGACCGACGATCTGCGCACGCTGATCTCGGGTGCGATCGCGAAGATCACGATCCCGACGCTCAACGCCGCCGGCACGAACCAGGTGGCGATCGATTCGGCCAAACGGGCGCGCGTCAACGCCGCCGTCCTGCTGACGCTCGCGTCGCCCGAATTCCTGTCCCAGAAGTGAGCGCCGGAGCCCCGATGAACATCCTGCACAACGCCTCCCGCCGCCTCTTCCTGCGCCAGAGCGCGGCCATGACCGCCGCCGTCGGCAGCGCCGCGCCGCTGGCTCTCAACCTCGCCGCGCTCGGCTCGGCCTCGGCCCAGTCGGCTGGCGACTACCGTGCCGTCGTCTGCCTCTTCCTTTACGGCGGCAACGACTCGTTCAACATGGTGCTGCCGACCGACGCGGCGTCGTGGAACGCGTACACGGCGACACGCACGCAGGCGCCCGACCCGATCGCGCTGCTCGCGGCCGGCACGGCGCCGAACGCCGCGGCCGCGGCGGGGTCGCCGGCGCGCCTCGGCGGCATCCTGCCGATCGCGCCGCGCAATCCGCAGAGCCGCAGCTTCGCGCTGCACCCGTTGCTGGGCGCCGTACAGAAGCTCTTCGACACCGACAAGCGGCTCGCGATCCTGCCCAACGTCGGGCCGCTGATCATGCCGACGACGAAGGCGCAGTACGCGCTCGACACCTTCCCAAAGCCGCTGCGCCTCTTTTCGCACAACGACCAGCAGAACACCTGGCAGGCACTCGGGCCCGAAGGCACGACGCGCGGCTGGGGCGGCCGCATCGGCGATCTGCTCGCGGCGTCGAACTCACGTTCGCTGTTCACGGCGATCACTGCCGGCGGCAACGCAGTTTTCCTGGACGGTGACGTCGTGCGCCAGTACGGCGTGTCGACGACCGGCGCGGTGCCGCTCGGCGTCGACACCGCCGGCAAGCTCTACGGCTCGACCGACGTCGGCACGGCGCTGCAGCGCTTGGTCACGACGACGCGGTCCACCCACCCGTTCGACGCCGATCTTGCCGCCGTCGCCGGGCGCGCGATTGGTGCCGAGCAGGTGCTGCGCACAGCCCTGCGTGCGCCGAGCGATCCGTCGTTCGGCACCGCGCCGGCGACCGGCGCCTACAGTGCCGCGAACGACCCCAAGCTGCGCTACGTCAATCCGCTCACCGGGCTCGACACCGCCAACGGTCTGGCGCAGCAGTTCCAGGTGGTCGCGCGCCTGGTCGACGCCGGCATGCGCGGCGCGAGCGGCGCGAAGCGGCAGGTGTTCTTCGTGAGCCTCGGTGGCTTCGACACGCACGACTTTCAGAACCGCAACCAGGCGGTGCTGATGGCCCAGCTCGCGCAGGGACTGAAGTACTTCGACACGACGCTCGCGGGCCTCGGCGCGCTCAATCAGGTAACGACCTTCACCGCCAGCGACTTCGGTCGCACGTTCACGAGCAACGGCGACGGCACCGACCACGGCTGGGGCAGCCACCACTTCGTGATGGGCGGCGCGGTCAAGGGCGGCGACCTCTACGGCGCGTTTCCGATCCTCGGCCTCAAGAACGCGGCGAACAACAACTTCGACAGCAGCGCGGACCAACTGGGCAACGGCAGCATGCTGCCGAAGACATCGGTCGATCAGCTCGGCGCGACGCTCGCCAGCTGGTTCGGACTCTCCGCCAACGACGCGCTCTCGATCTTTCCCAACCTCGCCAACTTCCCCACTAGCCAGCGAAACCTAGGATTTTTTGCGTAAGACTGTCTGCTCGCGTTGCGCGGGTGCTGCGAGGCGCAGCTAGGTCGACGACCAGGTTGTCAATCAAAGTTCGACGCTGCGTCGTTCCCTGACGCAGCCAGCGCCGCGAGCGCGCGCTAAAAAACGGGTTCTGTCGCAATAGGGCCGGGCTGGTAAGGTCAGCCGATGGAGTTTGACCGTACAAAGATGATCGAAGCGCTGCGCCAAAGTGGTTCAGCGGATGCACTACCCGCAGGAAGTGATTGCCGGTGTGCGTGCGCTGGTATGCAGCGTGCCCGCTGAGCTTGCGCCACATCGAAGAGATGGTGATCGAACGCGGCATGTTCATCGACCACTCCACGGTGCTTCGCTGGGCGCTCAAGATCCAGCCCGTGCTGGCGTTAGTGTTTCGCCGACGCAAGCGCCCGGTGGGCGGGAGCTGATGGATGGACGAGACCTACGTCAAGGTTGGCGGCCAGTGGAAGTACCTGTGCCGTGCGGTCGATGGGGATGGCCACATCGGTGGACTTCCTGCTCAGGGCGCATCGTGACGAGGGGGCGGCGCGCCGGTTTCTCGAGCGCTCGATCGACGTTCATGGCGTGCCCGAGAAGATCACCATCGATAAGAGCGGCGCCAACACGGCCGCCATCGTGAGCGTCCAAGCCGACAGCGGCGTGACCCGCGAGCTGCGCCAGTCGAAGTACCTCAACAACATCGTCGAGCAAGACCATCGAGGCGTCAAACGAATCACTCGGCCGATGCTCGGATTCAAGAGCTTTCGCTGCGCCCGAATTCTCATCGCCGGCATCGAGGTCTTGCAGACAATCCACAAGGGTCAGCTCAGCGCAATCAAAGACCAAGGCTCGTCTGCAGCGAACCAGTTCTACTCCCTGGCTTCCTGATCTGATTCGGCTTGGCAGCCATGTTTTCTCCCTGCACGATATTTCGACAGAACCGCGCCGCCGTCGCGCCGTGTGCTCGCTTGCCATCGTGTCACTTGAGTCCTACGTGGACACGATCATTTTCGCCACAGCGGTTCAGCCCAGATGGGTTCACCGGACGCTTAAGCCGCTCCCAAGGGACCAGCTCCTGCGGCGAAGTCAACGCGAGCCGCCCGGGCACGCTCCGTGAGTTCAGGGTGCTCTGCGAAAACGACCCAGGCTGGGTTCTGATGCTCGCGGCGCGAAGAAGCTTGGCGAGGCGCAGTGTCAGCCAGCAGCCGACTTCATCGCCGATGACTGGCGCGGGCAGCGGTGCCGTGCGCGGTGTCTCGATGCTCTCGCTGACCGCCCGAGCTGACCTTGCATTGAGAGCCGGGTGCCCAGGAGGATCTGCGCCAAGTCACTCCGACCGCGGCTTAACTCGAATGCCACGGGCTGCCGCTAGATGTGACCGATCATGGAACATGAGGATTCGCCGGCAGTGCGACGATCGACAAGAAAAACTATCTGAGTGGAAGAGAACCTTCGCGCGCTGGTCTATACCGCAGCCACTTCGATCTCGGGCTCAATCGTGCGAAGCAGACTTTCGATGCTCTGCAGCGTTCCCGATATGGAGCTTGGGCACGTGCCGCACGCGCCCTGGTAGTGAACGGTCAGACGGTCACCGTCGAGACCGACGATGTAGAGATCGCCGCCGTCGCCGCGCAAGTACGGGCGTATCTTCTCGTCGAGCAGCAGCTCGATCTCGTCGAGGCGATCCCGATCGCGCTCGCTGAGGTGATCCAGCGCCGCCTTCGCCGCGACAACGGTCGCTTGCGATTGCGCGCTCGCGGCAGGCGCGGCGCGCACCGGCACGGCGATCCTGCGCACCAGTTGCTTCCAGTCGGCGCCGCCGTCCTGCGTGACGGTCAGCCAGCGATCGACGTAGAAGACATTGGTCACGTGCTCGATCGCGAAGAGAGCGCGCGCCAACTCGTCACCCTCGGCCTGCTCGGCGCTTTCGTAGGAATGCGCGATGCCCCAGGTGAGCGGCTCGTGGAGCACGAATTTCTGCGCGTTCGGGTTCGGCGTGTCTTCGATGTCGGAAATTTTCGGCATGTCACTGTTGCGGAGTTCGAGGTCGCCTCGCCTTGCCTCAGGCATCGCCGAGCGGCGTGTGCATCGGATCGCACTCCGCTTCGGTCGACGTGGTCGGGACGGCGTTCAATGCGGCCTGCAAGGTGTGCCACGGCAGGATCGCGCACTTCACCCGCATCGGCAGCTCGCTGATGCCGGCGAAGACGGCGAGCCGGCCGATATGCGGGCTGGCCTGGGCGGCAGCCCGCCCGGTCGCCATGGCGACGAATTCGCGGATCAGGAGTTCTGCATCGACGCGGCCCTTGCCTTTGGTCGCCACCGTCATCATCGACGCCGACGCCTTGCAGATCGCGCACGACTCACCCTGGAACGCTATTGCCGCAATGGTCTCGCCGGCGAGATCGAGCGCGACCTCGATGTGGTCGCCACAGAGGGGGTTGATTCCCTCGGCCCGATGGCTCGGATGCTCGAGCACGCCGAAGTTATGCGGCTTCTTGTTGTGGTCGAGGATGACCTCCTGATACAGCGCCCTCGGATCGGCCGTCATGCGAACACCTTTTGAACGCTGCGGATGCCGGCCACAAGTGCATCCACCTCGGACAGCGTGTTGTAGAACGCGAACGACGCCCGCGAAGTCGCGGCGACGCCGAGCCGCTTCATCAGCGGCTGCGCGCAATGGTGGCCGGTCCGCACGGCGATGCCTTCCAGGTTTAGCAGGGTGCCGACATCGTGCGGATGCACGCCTTCGACCGCAAACGACAGCACCGCCGCCTTGTGTCGGGCCGTGCCGATGAGGCGAACGCCCGGCAGGTCGCGCAGCTGCTCGCTCGCGCGAACGAGCAGGGCGTGCTCTTGATCGGCGATGTCCTCCATGCCGATCGCCGAGAGGTAGTCGACGGCCGCACCGAGGCCGATCGCGGCGGCGATCGGCGGCGTTCCGGCTTCGAACTTGTGCGGGATCTCGTTGTAGGTCGTGACTTCGAAGCTCACCGTGCGGATCATGTCGCCGCCGCCCTTGAAGGGCTGCATCGCTTCGAGCAGCGCGGCGCGGCCGTAGAGGACCCCAACGCCGGTCGGGCCGCACATCTTGTGGCCCGAGAAGGCGTAGAAGTCGCAGTCGAGATCCTGCACGTCGACGCTCAGGTGCGGCGCTGCCTGCGCGCCGTCGATCAGCACCACCGCGCCGCGGCCGTGCGCGAAGGCGACCATCTGCTTGACCGGGTTGATGCTGCCGAGCGCGTTCGAGACGTGGCCGACCGCGACCAGCCGGGTTCGCTCGTTGAAGAGCGCTTCGTAGGCGTCGATCCGCAACTCGCCGGTGTCGTCGATCGGCACGACCCGAAGCGTCGCGCCCTTCTCGGCACAAAGCATCTGCCACGGCACGATGTTCGAGTGATGTTCCAGCACCGTCAGGATGATTTCGTCACCGGCGCCGATGAACTTGCGGCCCCAGCCCTGCATCACGAGGTTGACGCCGTCGGTGGCGCCGCTCGTGAAGATGACTTCGCGCGCTTCACGGGCGTTGATGAAGCGCTGCAGCGTCCCGCGTGCCGCCTCGTACGCAGTGGTCGCCGTTTGCGAGAGGTGGTGCACGGCGCGGTTGATGTTGGCGTGCTCGCTCGTCTGATAGCGCACCATGCGGTCGATCACCGGCTGCGGCATCTGGCTCGACGCGGCGTTGTCGAGATAGACCAGCGGCTTGCCGGCGACCTGAAGCCGCAGGATCGGAAAGTCGAGGCGGATTCGCTCGACGTCGAAGGCGCGAAGCGGCGTCATGACGCGCGGCGCGAGGTTCGTTCGAGCCCCGCCCGCTCGAGCTGTCGCCTGAGCGAGGCGACCGGGATGCGATCTATGACTTCGGCGCCGAAGGCGTAGGTGAGCAGGTCGCGCGCCGCGGCCTCAGAAAGGCCCCGGCTGCGCAGATAGAAAACCTCTTCGCTGGCGAGCTGGCCGACGGTCGCGCCGTGCGTGCACTTGACGTCGTCGGCCAGGATCTCGAGCTGCGGCAAGGTATCGACCGCAGCCTTGGCGCTCAGCAGGAGGTTGCGGCTCGACTGCGCCGAATCGGTCTCCTGCGCGCCCGCGCCGACCTTGACGCGGCCGTTGAAGACTGCATGCGCGGCGCCGTCGACGATCGCCTTGTGCAACTGGCGACTGGTGCCGCGCGGCATCAAGTGGCGGATGTACGAATGCGTGTCCGCGACCTGACTGGCGCCGATCAGCGCCATGCCGTCGAGCGAACATTGCGCTCCTTCGCCGGCCAACGCGACGTCGACGCCGAGCCGCGACAACTTGGCGCCGAGCGCGACACTGACCGAATGGTAGTGGCTCGCGTGGCCGAGCGAGACCGCGCAGGCGCCGACGTGAAACGCCGCGCCGCTCTCGCGCTGCACGCGCACGTGCTCGACCCGGGAATTCGGGGCAAGCGCGATCTCCGCGACGGGGTTGCTGAGGTACGCCCCCTCGTGCATGGCGACATGGTCTTCGATCAAGGTGAGCGCGCCGCCTTCTTCGGCGACAAGCAGGATGCGCGGGTGGCTCGCCACGCCGGCCTCGCTGGCAATGAAGAGAACGTGCACCGGCTCGGCGACGACGACGCCGCGCGGAACGACGATCACCGCGGCATCGTGGAGAAACGCGGTGTTGAGCGCGGCGAACAGGTCGGCGTCGAATCCGGCGTAACGGCCGAGGTGGGCTTCGACGATGGCGCCGTGCGACGCGAGCGCTTCCGCCAGGGTGGTGACGGTGGCGCCGTTGACGCCGCCTCGGTCGCCGCGAGCGCCGACGCTGGACAGCTCCCGCGCATGAACGCCGTCGACGAATACCAGCCGCGTCGCCGCTTCGTCGATGAAGAAATGGGCGATGTCGGCAGTCGCGAACGAAGGCTGCCCGAGCACCGGGTGAAACGACTGCGCCGCCAGCGCCGAGAGGTCGATGAACCGCCAGTCCTCGTCACGTCGGGTCGGCAACTTCAGCGCGCCGACGCGCTCGACCGCCGTGGCGCGAAGCGCTGTCAGCCACGACGGCTTCGCTGACCCCAGCGGCGCCTGCGAATCGGCGTGCCCGCCGAGCAGCCGCTCGAGAACCGCGCCAGCTTCGATGGCCGCTGCCGTCACGGCGATGCCTCGACAGCGACCGCTTGGCCGTTCGCCTCGGTCTCGAAGCCTTCGTAGCCGCTTTCCTCGAGCTCGAGCGCGAGTTCCCGGCCGCCGGTCTTGACGATGCGGCCGCCGCTCATCACGTGCACGTAGTCGGGAACGATGTGGTTCAAGAGCCGCTGGTAGTGCGTCACGAGCACGACCGCGGTGTCCTTGTCGGCAATCTGGTTGACGCCCCGGGAG
>JAYVVB010000242.1:0-4714 GCA_043787455.1 Rhizobacter sp. | reverse complement strand
CTGGTATTCGACCAGCGTGACGCCCATTTCGCGCGCGATCTCGCTCTCGACCGGCGCGCGGCCCAGCTTCTGCTCGAGTTTGTGTACCGCCGATTCGATCGTGCGCTGCTGCTTGCGGGTGCCACGCGAGAGGTAGTCGTTGCCGCGCAGTTCATCGAGCATCGCGCCGCGGATGCGCTGGGTTGCGAAGGTCTCGAACTGCACTCCCTGGGCCGTGTCAAAACGGGTCATCGCATCGGCCAGCCCGATCATTCCGACCTGGATCAGGTCGTCGATCTCGACGTTGGCGGGCAGCTTGGCGATCATCTGGTGCGCCAGGCGGCGAACCAGCCCGCTGTACTGCTTCAGCGTCGAGTTCAGGTCCAGCTGGCCTTTGGCGGTGTACATGGTCACTCCGGAGATCATGGGGCCACCGATGCGCCGACGCGGCGCGAAGCGGGGTTCGAAAGGGATCCGATCGCGACGTGGTTCTCGAATCGCGATGCGACCAGCCGGCGCAGACTGTCGCTGGGCGCTTCGCCCGGGTCGCCCGCCGGATCGATTCGGGCCCAGTCGCGCAGCACGCCGGCGAAGAAGTTGTCGGCGCAGCCGGCGAGCTTGGCGGCGATGCGGTCGGCGCGCGGCGAATGCGGCGCGGCGCCGAGGAGCAGGTCGGAAACGACGAGGCCGGCGCGCTGGGCCAGGAGCTTCATCGACACGTAGGCGTGGGTGACGCTTTCCGGCCGGTCGTCGGCAATGACGATGGGGCACGGGGCACAGGCGGCGTCGGCCTCTTGACCGCGCCGGCCGTGCGCGAACATGCGACACAGCTCCTTGGCGTCGGCGTGGACGAGGACGACATCGCAGCCCGGCGCCGCTTCGGCAGCGCGCTCGAGAAAGCCGTGCGTCGATCCGCGCGCATCGACGAAGCGGATCGGCAGGCCGCGCGCAGCGAGATAGGCGACCTGAGGCGAGAGCCGCTCGACGCACTGGCCGAGCTCGATCATCGCCATCTCGCCCGGTGTGCTCGCACGCTCTGCGGCGTCGACGACGAGGACGCGTGCGCCGCGCTCGGCGAACGACGTGCAGAGACGTTCGAGCATCACGCCGCCGAAGGCGACGTGCGGGTTGGAGACGACCGGCACGAAGCGTGCGCAGGCGCCGGCGAACATCTGGCGCAGGCCGTCGGCCTGGTCGTTTCGCTGGAGGATGGTCATGTGATTCGGTGCGACAGTGAGGTAGGTCGATCAGGCGGTCAGCGCGACGCCCGCAGGCACGGCCTGCGGCGCGGCGAAGACGAGGTTCATCTCGGCGGCGTCGAGGCGCCAGGCGGCGCTGCCGCCGCCGCGCAGCGCGCGCTGCACCAGGGCGTGGGCCGAGAGCCGATGCCAGTCCTCGGGCACGCGCTGGCCATTGGCGATGCCGACGACGGTGAGCTTGTGGCGGATCGCGGCGTCGAGCGCCGGCGCGAGCTTGACGGCCTCGTCGAGCTTGCTCAGGACGACGCCGGCGCACGAGCTCGCGCGGTAGGCGATGAGGACGTCCTCGATCGTCTCGCCCTGCGAGGCCGAGTTGACGACGAGCAGGCGCTGGACGCTGCGGTGGCCGAGCATGTCGAGCAGCTCCTTGGTGCGCGTGTCGCGCTGCGCCATGCCCGCCGTGTCGATCAGGACCATCTTCTTGGCCGTGAGCAGGTCGAGCAGGTCCTCGAGCGAGGCGCGGTCGTGGGCGGTGTGCACCGGCACGCCGAGGATGCGGCCGTAGGCGCGCAGCTGTTCATGGGCGCCGACGCGATAGGCGTCGAGCGTGATCAGGCCGAGATTGGACGCACCGTGCCGCGCGGCGAAGGCGGCCGCGATCTTGGCCGTCGTCGTCGTCTTGCCGACGCCCGTCGGACCGACGAGCGCGAAGACGCCGCCGCGGTCCTCGATCGCCTGGTCGGCGCCGGCGGTGAGCAAGTTCTGCTCGAGGATCTGCGCCGCCCATTCGGTCTCGTCGCCGGCCTCGGCCTTGAAGCCGTCGGCCATCTTGCGAACCAGGATCGGCGAGAAGCCGCAGTCGAGAAGCTTTTGCGAGAGGCGCGCCTCGGCCGGCCGACGCTGCAGCTTTTCCATGAACGCGAGGACGCCGAAGCGCTCCTCGATCAGGCCCTTGACGGCGCGAAGCTCGGCGAGAAGCTCGCCCTCGCGCCTGAGGGAACCGGCGGCGTCGAACGCGGGCTCGGTCGAGGTGAGTGCGGCGACGCGCGGCGGCACCGGATCGAACACCGGCGCCGACACCGGCTCGTTGCGCACTGCGGGCGTCTCGGCCGGGAACATCATGTCGTCGTCGAGGCGCACGCTGAGGCGGCCGCCGGTCGGCACGGCGACGGTGATCGGCGCGGCCGGAGCCGGCGACGGCACGGTTGCGGCACTCGTGCCGTGGAGCGTCGCATGGCGGCGCTTGAGCATGCGCTTCCTGACGTAGTCCTGGAACGAGAGCGTGCTCATCGAGAGTCGCTCGGCGTCTTCCTCGGCGCTCGTCGCGGCGAGCTCGGCGGCCGCCTTCGGCATGACTTCGCTGCGCGACATCGCCTCGAGCTGGCCGATGCTCTCGGTCGCCAATGCGAGCACCTCGACGCCGCCGGCCGACGGCTTGGTCGAGAGCACGACGGCGTCCTCGCCGAGCGCGTCGCGGACGAGGCGCAGGGCTTCGCGCGAGGTGCGCGCGGTGAAGCGTTTGACGTTCATGAGGCTGCTCCGATGATCGAACCGATGCGGATGGAATGCGTTTCAGGGATCTCGCTGTGCGACAGCACCTTCAGGCGCGGCGCGGCGCGCTTGAGGAGGCGCGCCATCGGTGCCCGGATCAGGTCGGGCACCAGGAGGCACGCCGGATGGCCGAGGTCTTCCTGGCGCTTCGCCGACTCGGCGGCGTGGCGCGACAGCACGTCGGCCACGCCCGGGTCGAGCGCCGCGCCGTGCGGCGAGCCGAGCGCCTGCGTGACCATGCGCTCGAGCTCGGGCTCGAGGGCGATGACTTCGAGCTCCTTGGTCGGGCCGTAGATCTGCTGGACGATCGACGGCGCCAGGTGGACGCGGATGCGACGCGCCAGCTCGGCCGGATCGGTGATGGTGGCGGCGTACTCGGCCAGGCACTCGACGATCGAGCGCATGTCGCGGATGTGCACGCCTTCCTCGAGGAGGAGCTGGAGCACCTTCTGCAATGCGGCGATACCGACCATCTTGGGGATCACGTCTTCCATGAGCTTGGGTGCCAACTTCGTCACATGCTCGACCAGCTGCTGCGTCTCGACGCGTCCGAGCAACTTGGCCGCGTGAACCTGCATCAAGTGTGAGAGGTGGGTGGCGACGACGGTCGCGCAATCAACGACCGTGAAACCGGCCATCTGCGCCTGTTCGCGCTGGCGCTCCTCGATCCAGGTCGCGGGCAGGCCGAACGCCGGGTCGGTGGTCGCGGTGCCGATCAGCGGCGTCGAGGCGCCGCCCGGGTTGATCGCGAGCAGCATGCCGGGGAAGGCCTCGCCTTCGCCGACGATCGCGCCGCGCAGCGTCAGCCGGTACGCGCTCGGCTTGAGCTCGAGGTTGTCGCGGATGTGCACCGGCGGCGGCAGGAAGCCGACGTCCTGCGCGAACTTGCGCCGCACGCCCTTGATGCGCGAGAGCAGGTCGCCCTGCTTGGCCTTGTCGACGAGCGCGATCAGCCGGTAGCCGACCTCGAGGCCGAGGGTGTCGACCGGCTGCAGGTCGTCCCAGGTCGCCTCGGCATTCGCCTCGAGCGGCGCCGGCGCGGGCTTGGGCGCGTCCTTCGCCGCCTTCTGCCGCTCGCGCATCAGCCACGAGCCGTAGCCGAGCGCCGCGGCGATCATCAGGAAGACGACGTGCGGCATGCCCGGGATCGCGCCGAGCACGGCGAGCACCGAGCCGACGATGGCGAGCGCCCGCGGCGACGAGAACACCTGCTTGGTGATCTGGCTGCCGACATCGTGCTCCTTGCCGACACGCGACACCACCAGCGCCGCCGCGACCGAGATCAGCAGCGCCGGAATCTGCGCCACGAGCGCGTCGCCGACGGCGAGCAGGATGTAGCTGTCGGCGGCCTGTGACGGGCTGAGGTCGTGCTGAAGCACGCCGATGACGAAGCCGCCGATGATGTTGATGAAGAGGATGAGCAGGCCCGCCATCGCGTCGCCGCGAACGTACTTCGAGGCGCCGTCCATCGAGCCGAAGAATTCCGCCTCCTCGCCGACCTCGGCGCGGCGCCGCTTGGCCTCCTTCTCGTCGATCATGCCGGCGTTCATGTCGGCGTCGATCGCCATCTGCTTGCCCGGCATCGCGTCGAGGGTGAAGCGGGCGCCGACCTCGGCGATCCGCTCCGCGCCCTTGGTGACGACGACGAAGTTGATGACGACGAGAATCGAGAACACGATCAGGCCGACTGCGAAGTTGCCGCCGATCAGGAAGTGGCCGAACGACTCGATGACCTGACCCGCTGCGGCTGCGCCGGTATGGCCTTCGAGCAGCACCACCCGAGTCGAGGCCACGTTGAGCGACAGACGCAGGAGCGTCGTCAGCAGGATCACCGTCGGGAACGCGGCGAAGTCGAGCGGCCGCACCATGTAGGCCGCGACCATCAGCACCATCAGCGCCATCGCGATGTTGAAGGTGAAGAGCAGGTCGAGCGCGAACGGCGGCAGCGGCAGCACCATCATCGCCAGGATCATCACGACGACGAG
>JAYVVB010000241.1:0-12559 GCA_043787455.1 Rhizobacter sp. | reverse complement strand
CCGAAGAAAAGCTCTGCCACATGTTCGGCGTGGTCAAGAACAAGATCATGTACGGCAAGAAGGTCAAGGGCATCGAGCGCAGCACCTTCCTGATCGACGGCAGCGGCGTCCTGCGCGCCGAGTGGCGCGGCCTCACCGTGGCGGGCCACGTCGAGGAAGTGCTGAAGGCCGTCAAGGCCATCAAGAAGGCCGGCTGAGCGTCTCTCCGCCGGCCTTGTCGCGCGGATCGCTCCGCTGCCCCTCTCCGAGACTGCCATGCCCCTGCCCAAGCCCCCGGCCAAGCGCGCCGACTTCCTGAGCCGCGCCGATTTCGATGCCCAGGCCGCATCGCGGTCCGCGAAGCGCACGGGTCGTTCCCAATCCGGCGCCGAGACCGTCGCCCCCGCCGCGCTCGAGCTGACGAACGAGAACGCACTGCCGGCGGCGGCGCCGATCGCGGCCAAGGCGACGGTGGCCACCATTCCCGCGTTGGCTTCGTTCGCACGGCCGGAGCGATCGCGCCGGCCGCGCGGCAACGGGCCGGCGACGCTCTTCGTGCTCGACACCAACGTGCTCATGCACGACCCGACGTCGCTGTTCCGCTTCGACGAGCACGACATCTACCTGCCGATGATCACGCTCGAGGAGCTCGACGGTCACAAGCGCGGCATGACCGAGGTCGCCCGCAATGCGCGCCAGGTGAGCCGCGACCTCGACGCGCTCGCCGCCAACATGCCGACGCGCGACTCCGCCGGCCGCTCGGAAGGCATCGCCCTCAACCGCACCGGCCACCGCGAGGCCGGCGGCAAGCTCTTTTTCCAGACCGACCTTATCCACGTCGAACTGCCACAAGGGCTGCCGCAGGGCAAGGCCGACAACCAGATCCTGGGCGTCGTCAAGGCCCTGGTCGAGCAGAACCCGAAGCGCGACGTCGTGCTGGTGTCCAAAGACATCAACATGCGCATCAAGGCGCGCGCCCTCGGCCTGCCGGCCGAGGACTACTTCAACGACAAGACGCTCGACGACGGCGACCTGCTCTACACGGGCACGCTGCAGCTGCCCGCCGATTTCTGGGACAAGCACGCCAAGACGGTCGAGAGTTGGCAGCAGGGCGGCCTCACCTACTACCGGATCAGCGGCGCCATCGTCGGCTCGCTCCTCATCAACCAGTTCGTCTATCTCGAGGCGCCGGGCTCGCCGTCGCTCTACGCCAAGGTCATCGAAATCACCGGCAAAGCGGCGGTGCTGCGCACGCTCAAGGACTACACCCACCAGAAGAATTCGATCTGGGGCGTGATGGCGCGAAACCGCGACCAGAACTTCGCGTTCAACCTGCTGATGGACCCGGAATGCGACTTCATCACCCTCACCGGCACGGCCGGGTCAGGCAAGACGCTGATGTCGCTCGCCTCCGGCCTGGCGCAGGTGATGGACGACCGGCGCTACACCGAGATCATCGTCACCCGCGTCACCGTGCCGGTCGGTGAAGACATCGGCTTCCTGCCCGGCACCGAGGAGGAGAAGATGGGCCCGTGGATGGGCGCCCTCGACGACAACCTCGAGGTCCTGTCGAAGACCGACAGCGGCGCCGGCGAGTGGGGCCGGGCCGCGACCAACGACCTGGTGCGCTCGAAGATCAAGATCAAGAGCCTCAACTTCATGCGTGGCCGCACCTTCCTCAACAAGTTCGTCATCATCGACGAGGCGCAGAACCTCACGCCCAAGCAGATGAAAACGCTGATCACGCGCGCCGGCCCGGGCACGAAGATCGTCTGCCTCGGCAATCTGGCGCAGATCGACACGCCCTACCTCACCGAAGGCTCTTCGGGCCTGACCTACGCGGTCGACCGTTTCAAGGGCTGGGCCCACTCCGGCCACGTCACGCTGGCGCGAGGCGAGCGCTCTCGCCTCGCCGACTTCGCGAGCGAGGTGCTCTAACTAGCTCGACCGACGCCGGTCAGGACGCCGGGTCGACCAGGGCCTTGATCTGCTGCAGCGCCGTCGGGTCCTCGATCGTCGTCAGGTCGCCGGCGTCGCGCTTCTCGCAGATCGCCTGGATCGCGCGGCGAAGCAGCTTGCCGGAGCGCGTCTTCGGCAGGACGCTGACGAAGTGGACGCGCGCCGGCCGCGCCAGAGCGCCGAGCTGGCCGTCGACCGTCTTCATGATCTCGCCTTCCAAGCGCAGGCGTGCGTTCGCGTCGCCGAGCGCGCTCGCGTCGCGGGCGACGACGAAGGCCATCGCGACCTGGCCCTTGAGCGCATCGGCGACGCCGACCACGGCGACCTCGGCGACGTTTGGATGGCTCGAGATGCTCTCCTCGATCTCGCGCGTGCCAAGGCGATGACCGGCGACGTTGATGACGTCGTCGGTCCGACCGAGGATGAAGAAGTAGCCGTCGGCGTCGCGGATGCCCCAGTCAAAGGTGTTGTAGACGGTGCGGCCAGGAATGCTCTGCCAGTAGGTCTCGACGAAGCGCGCGTCGTCGTGCCACACGGTCTGCATGAAGCCCGGAGGCGTCGGCCCTTCGATGACGACGACGCCCTTTCTGTTCGGCTCGACGATGTCCCGCCCGGTCGACTCGTCGATGATCTTCACGTCGAAGCCGTACATCGGCACGCCCGGGCTGCCGAACTTGCTCACCTGCTGCTCGACGCCGTTGGCGATGGTGAGGATCGGCCAGCCGCTCTCGGTCTGCCAGTAGTTGTCGATGATCGGCTTGTCGAGGGCGGCCGCAATCCAGGTCGCCGTCGGCTCGTCGAGGGGCTCGCCGGCGAGGAAGAGCGCACGCAGCGACGACAGGTCGTACTGCGTCAGGTACTTCGGGTCCTGCTTCTTCAGCACGCGGATCGCGGTCGGCGCGGTAAACATCACCGTCACTTTGTACTTCTCGACCAGCTGCCACCAGATGCCGGCATCGGGCCGGATCGGCAGGCCCTCATACATGATCGTCGCCATGCCGGCGATCAGCGGCCCGTAGACGATATAGCTATGGCCGACGACCCAGCCGATGTCGCTGGTCGAGAAGTAGGTCTCGCCCGCGTTGCCGCAGAAGATGTTCTTCATGCTCGCCGCGAGCGCGACCGCGTAGCCGCCGGTGTCGCGTTGCACGCCCTTCGGCTGGCCGGTCGTGCCGCTGGTGTAGAGCGTGTAGCTCGGATGGGTCGATTCGAGCCAGACGCACGGCACCTTCGCCTGCAGATGGCGCCGGCGCAGGGCGGCGTACGCGTGATCGCGGCCTTCGGTCATCGCCATCGGCGCGAGACCGCGATCGACGAGGAGCACGCTCGCCGGCTTGTGCTTCGCGATTCCGATCGCCTCGTCGAGCAGCGGCTTGTAGGCGATGACCTTGCCGGCGCGGCTGCCGGCGTCGGCGCTCACCACGACCTTGGCCTCGGCGTCGTCGATCCGGCTTGCCAGGCTCAGGCTAGCGAAGCCGCCGAAGACGACCGTGTGGATCGCGCCGATGCGCGCGCAGGCGAGCATGGCGAACGCCGCCTCGGGAATCATCGGCAGGTAGAGCAGGACGCGATCGCCCTCGACGACGCCGAGCGATTGCAGCACCGCCGCCATGCGCTGCACTTCGGCGTGCAGCTCGGCGAAGGTGTACACGCGCTCGCTGCCGGTCTCGGTCGAGACGTGGATCAGCGCCGGCTGCGATCCGAGCGTGGCGAGATGGCGATCGACGGCGTTGTGGCAGAGGTTGGTCGTGCCGCCGGCGAACCAGCGAACGAACGGCGGCCGGCTTGCGTCGCAGACCGAATCGAATGGGCGCTGCCAGTCGATCAGGCGAGCCTGCTCGGACCAGAAGCCGTCACTATCCTCGAGCGAGCGGCGGTGAAACTCGGCGAAGGTCCCGGGGCGGCTCTGGCTCATCCTGATGCTTTCGTGGCTTGTGGTGGCGGCAACTCGACCATCGTCGTCCGCGACGGCGGCGTGCAGCCTGCGTCGCAGCACTTGCCAGGCTGGCGGTGGGCCACGATCTTCCTCCCCGGCTCGGCCAGGACGTTGCGCTCGAGCAAACGCTCGACGAGTTCCACCTTGTTGCCGACCGGATAGTTGCGCCAGATCTCCTGCTTCATCGCCGCCGGCGAGCCGCCGCCGTGCAGGCTGATCACCGAATACCAGCCACCCTGGTACGACGCCGTCAGGTCCTCGATGAAGCGCGCCGCCTGGATGCGCTTGTCGTAGGGCACGTCGGGGCTGGCGCGTAGCACGTCAGCGAGGCTCGCCGCCGTTTCGGGGTTGTGGTCTTCGTCGGGACCCGGCAAGGTGACGATCAATCCGCCCGACACGTAGTGGGCGATCCGATGCATGTCGTAGATCTGGTTGGCGAGCAGCAGCTTGCCGATGTTGGAGAAGACCGGGTCGGGCATCACGGTCTTCGTGAGCGGGTCTTCGCTCGCGTACACGCTCGCCGCGACGCCGCAGGCATAGAAGCCCTCGACGATCGTGATCAGCTGCACCATCTGCTCGCGCAGGTGCGTCTCGGCGCCGGGGTCGAAGCCGTTGGCCTCGCACATCAGCGCGCCGGCGCCGATCAGGAGGTCGCCGAAGCCGGCGCGCGCGGCGATGCAGGTGTGGCGATGGTGGGTCGCGTAGCTGTAGGTGAGGTGCGCCGAGTGCTCCCACTCGCCGGCGAGGAAGACGCGCTCCCAGGGGACGTTGACGCGATCGAAGACGACGACGCCGGTCGACTGGCCGTACTTGTTCGAGAACAGAGCCGCCTTCTCGCCCGGCCGGCCGGCAGGGCGGGCGACGATGGTGACGCCGTCGGCGTCGCACGGCACGGCGCAGCAGACCGCGAAGGCCGCGTCGGCCTCGGCCATGCTGCGACACGGCATGACGAGGAACTCGTGCACGTAGGGCGCGCCGGTGACGATCGCCTTCGTCCCCGAGATGACGATGCCCTTGCCATTCTTCTCGACGATGTGGACGTAGCTGTCGACGTTGGCCTGCTCGTGCGGCCGCTTGCTGCGATCGCCCTTGGCGTCGGTCATGGCGATGCCGATGCTGAGGTCCTTGTCCTGGAAATCGTGGAGGTAAGCCGTGAAGCGCTCGCCGTAGGCCGTGCCTTCGTCCGCGTCGGTGCGCGCCGTCGCCGAGACGAGCGCACTGAACGCGTCGTGGGCGAGGTAGCGCTGCGCACAGCCGGTTTCCTGGCACAGCACGCGCACGGCCTCGAGCTTGTTGAGGAGGTCACCACTGGTCTGGTCGACGTGCAGCATGCGGTTCACGGTCTTGCCGCTCGTCGTCTGCACGGCCTGCATGATCGGCGCGAGCTCGTCGCGCAGCGCCATGTCGTAGGTGACGCCGAGCGCGTTGATCCCGGGCTGAAGCTGCGGCGCGTCGACGACGCTCTCGATGCGCTCGCCATCGACGAAGACGCGCGGCGAATGGCGGCGCAGCGATTCCCGATAGTCGGCAGCGGTCATTGGCATGGCAGGTCTCCGGCAGTCTTCTTGTCTATTGTGCCGAGGCGGCTCGCTTGGCTGAAAATGCGATC
Organism: Rhizobacter sp.; assembly: GCA_043787455.1. GTDB lineage: Bacteria > Pseudomonadota > Gammaproteobacteria > Burkholderiales > Burkholderiaceae_C > Schlegelella_A. The sequence continues at coordinate 7,076 of JAYVVB010000241.1, read as the reverse complement.
TCGCATTCCCGGAGTCGCACGATGACCAATCTCTGCAAGCCCGAAGACTGCACGCTCCTGATCGTCGACCCGCAGACCCGGCTGATGCCCGCGATCCACGACGGCGAAGGCGTGGTCCGGCGCTGCGTCCAGCTCGCGACCGCGGCCAAGGAGCTCGGCATCCACGTCATCGGCACCGAGCAGAACCCCGACGGCCTCGGTCCCTTGGTGCCGGAGATCGCCGCGCTCTGCGACACGACCCTGGCCAAGTTCTACTTTTCCGCCGCGGCCGAGGAAGGCTTCCTGCGCCGCCTGCCGGCGCGCCGGAACACGCTCGTCGTCGCCGGCTGCGAGGCGCACGTCTGCGTCTTCCAGACTGTCGCCGGCCTGGTCGAGGCGGGGCATGCGGTCAAGCTCGTCGTCGACGCCATCGGCTCACGCCACGCGCACGACCGGCTCGCCGCGATCGAGCGCGCGCGTGCGATCGGCGCCGACATCGTCACGACCGAGATGGTCGTCTTCGAATGGCTGGGCACGAGCCAGCACCCGAAGTTCAAGCGCCTGTCCCAGCTGATCCGCTAGACGCGAGGTGCAGAGACGCACGCGCGACGTGCTAGGCGCCCTGGCCGACGCGAACGACGACGCGGCCGCGAACGCCGCCGTCGAGCAGGGCCGAAGCCTTCGCGATCGCGCCTTCGAGCGGAATCTCCTCAGCGATCGTGTCGAGCGAAGCGGGGGCGAGATCACGCGCGAGCCGCAGCCACGCGACCTTGCGCACGGCGAGCGGTGCCATCACGCTATCGATGCCCGCGAGCGTCACGCCGCGCAGGATGAACGGCATCACCGTTGCCGGCAGATCGTGTCCCTGCGCCAGGCCGCAGGCGGCGACAACGCCGCCGTAGCGCGTCTGTGCAAGGGCGTTGACGAGGGTGTGGCTGCCGACTGCATCGACCACCGCCGACCAGCGCTCCTTCTGCAGCGGCTTTCCCGGCGCGGCTAGCTCGGCGCGATCGATGACGTCGGCGGCACCCAGGCCGCGCAGGTAGTCGACTTCGCCGATCTTTCCCGTTGCGGCGGTGACCCGGTGACCGAGTCGCGAAAGCAGCGCGATCGCGACGCTGCCTACGCCGCCGGTCGCGCCGGTGACGAGCACCGCGCCGTCGCCCGGCCGCACGCCGTGCCGCTCGAGCGCCAGAACACAGAGCATCGCGGTGTATCCGGCTGTGCCGATCGCCATCGCCTGGCGCGCGGTGAACGCGGGCGGCAGCGGAACCAGCCACTCGCCTTTCAGTCGCGCGCGCTCGCCGAGCAGGCCCCAGCGCGTCTCGCCGACGCCCCAGCCGTTGTGAATGAAAGGGTCGCCAGCACGCCAGTCCGCGTGCGTCGATTCGAGCACCGTGCCGGCGCCGTCGATGCCGGCGATCATCGGCCAACTTCGAACGATAGCGCTGCGGTTGGTGATCGCGAGCGCATCCTTGTAGTTGAGCGTCGAGCAGTCGACGGCGACGACTACGTCGCCCTCGGGCAGATCTTTCTCGTCGGCTTCGCGCACTGACGCGCGAAAGCCGGCGTCGTCTTTCTCGAGCATCAAGGCCTTGAACATCGTTCTCGTCTCCGAAAGGGCTCGCGCCGACTCTAGCGCAGCAAGCGTAAGGCGACGTTTCAGCAGTTGACTCCTCTACGACCCGTCGCCTATCCTGCGCCCCGATGCCGATCCACCTCGTCGCGCTGCGCCCGTTCCCACGCCTGGCGCTCGCGCTCGTCCTCGGCTTCGCCGCAGGCCAGGCCGGCGCGGCACCCGGCGAGGCGGTCGATCCGCTGATGAAGCTGTTGGCCAGGGAGGTTGCACCGGCCAACGCGCCGTCCGACCCTCCGAGCCTTTTCCGCCATGTCCACGACCAGGCCTCGGACATGGTCGTCGCGGCGGTGAATTTCGTCGGCGTGCGCTACCAGCGCGGTGGCGTCTCGGCCGAGACCGGCTTCGATTGCAGCGGCTTCACGCGCCGCGTCTTCGAGATGAGCCTTGGTCTCGTGCTGCCGCGTCGGGCCGACGAGCAGGCGATGGCGCCCGGTCTTGTTGCGGTAAAGCGCGAAGATCTGAAACCCGGCGACCTCGTCTTCTTCAACACGCTGAAGCGCACCTTCTCGCACGTCGGAATCTACATCGGCGACAACCGCTTCATCCACTCGCCGCGTCCCGGCCAGCACGTGCGCACCGAGGACATGAGCTTCGCTTACTGGGCCAAGCGCTTCACCGGCGCGCGCCGGGTGGAAAGTCCGCCCCTCCGCGACACCGCCGCCCCGCCCGCACCAACGAGTCCCGCGGTCGCGGGAGAGTAGACCCGCCGCGCGAGGGCGATGCGCCGCGCGGCGCCTACCGGCCGAGCCCCAGCGCACAATCCGCGCATGAGCGCGAAAGTCATCGCAGTCGCTGACCACCGGTACCGTGCGAGCCTTCCGGTGATCCCGGCACGGCTCGACGCTCCGACCGGCGAGCTGCGTGACGCCCTTGCTCGACCGTTGCGCGACCTGCGCATCTCGGTCACCGATCGGTGCAACTTCCGCTGCAGCTACTGCATGCCGAAGGACGTGTTCGATCGCGACTACGCCTTCCTCCCGCAGTCGTCGCTGCTGAGCTTCGAGGAGATCGAGCGCCTCGCCGCTCTCTTCGTCGCCCACGGTACGAGAAAGATTCGCCTCACCGGCGGCGAACCGCTGCTGAGGCGCCATCTCGAGCGGCTGGTGGAGATGCTGGCGCGCCTGCGCACGGTCGACCGCGACCCGGTGGACCTCACCCTCACGACGAACGGCTCGCTCCTCGAGAAGAAGGCCGCCGGACTTCAGGCCGCCGGACTCGGCCGCGTCACCGTGAGTCTCGACGCACTCGACGACGCGGTGTTCCGCCGCATGAACGACGCCGACTTTCCGGTCGCCGAAGTGTTGCGCGGCATCGATGCCGCAGAGCGCGCCGGCCTCGGCCCGATCAAGATCAACATGGTCGTCAAGCGCGGCACCAACGATCACGAGATCGTGCCGATGGCGCGCCACTTCCGCGGCCGGGACGTCGCCCTGCGCTTCATCGAGTACATGGACGTCGGCGCGACCAATGCCTGGCGCATGGACGACGTCGTTTCCTCGGCCGACGTGATCGCGCGGCTCTCGGCCGAGTTCGGCCTCGTCCCGCTGCCGGCCGCCGCCCCGGGCGAGACGGCCAAGCGCTGGCGCTACGCCGACGGCGCGAGCGGCGAGATCGGCACGATCTCGAGCGTCACCCGGGCGTTCTGCCACGACTGCAACCGGGCGCGCCTGTCGACCGAGGGCAAGCTCTTTCTTTGCCTCTTCGCGAGCCGCGGCCACGACCTGCGCAGCCTCGTGCGCGGCGGCGCGAGCGACGCCGAGATCGGGGCCGCGATCGGCCTGATCTGGCAGGGCCGCAGCGACCGCTACTCGGAGCTGCGCGGCCTGGCGCAGGCGCCCGCCGAAACCGGCGAGCGGCGCGTCGAGATGCACTACATCGGCGGGTGAACGAGGACCTCGTCATTCGCGCGCTGGGCACGGCGGACCTTGGTGACTACAAGCGCCTGCGCGACGAGATGCTCGCCGCGCATCCCGAAGCCTTCACCTCCGATGCCGACGCCGAGTCGTCGAAGAAGCCCGGCGACTACGCGCATCGCCTCGGCCTCGATCGCCGCGACCGCGGCCAGTTCGTGCTCGGCGCCTGGACCCACAGGTGCATCGTCGGCGCGATCGGCTGCGAGCGCGACGAGCGGCTCAAGGTGCGTCACATCGGCCACGTCATCGGCATGATGGTGCGACCCGCGGCGCGGCGTCAGGGTCTGGGCGCCGAGCTCCTCGTCGCCTGCATCGGCGAGGCGCGGCACGCCGGGCTCGAAATGCTCACCCTCACCGTCACCGCCGGCAACGCCTCGGCGGTGCAGCTCTACGAGCGCCACGGCTTCGTCGCCTACGGCACGCTGCGCCGTGCACTGAAGATCGGCGGCGAGTACCACGACAAGCTGCACATGGTGCTGGCGCTCTGATCAGACGGTGTTGCGCCGCGTCGCCAGCCGGCGCCAGGTCTCGACGACGCTGTCGGGATTGAGCGAGATCGAGACGATGCCCTCGTCGGCGAGCTAGTCGGCAAAGTCGGGGTGGTCGCTCGGCCCCTGGCCGCAGATGCCGATGTACTTGCCGGTGGCGCGGCACGCCGCGATCGCGCGCGAGATCATCGCCTTCACGGCCGGGTCGCGCTCGTCGAAGTCCTTCGCCAGGAGCTCGAGACCCGAGTCGCGGTCGAGGCCGAGGGTGAGCTGGGTCAGGTCGTTCGAGCCGATCGACATGCCGTCGAAGTGCTCGAGGAAACGCTCGGCGAGGATCGCGTTGCTCGGCACCTCGCACATCATGATGACCTTCAGCCCGTCGGTGCCACCCGCCGACGCCCGCTTCAGGCCGTGGTCGGCGAGCATCTGGACGACGCGCTCGGCCTGGCCGAGCGTGCGCACGAAGGGCACCATCACCTCGACGTTGGAAAAGCCCATGTCCTTGCGAACCCGGACCAGCGCCTCGCACTCCATCGCGAATGCCCCGCCGAAGGCTTCGCTCACGTAACGCGACGCGCCGCGAAAGCCCAGCATCGGGTTCTCTTCCTCGGGCTCGTAGCGCGAGCCGCCGATCAGCTTCTTGTACTCGTTGCTCTTGAAGTCCGAGAGTCGCACGATCACCGGCTTGGGCCAGAACGCGGCCGCGACCGTGGCGATACCTTCGGTGAGCTTGTCGACGTAGAAGGCGCGCGGCGACGCGTGGCCTCGGGCGACGCTCTCGACCGCCTTCTTCAGGTCGGCGTCGATGTTGGGATAGTCGAGGATCGCCTTCGGGTGCACTCCGATGTTGTTGTTGATGATGAACTCGAGCCGCGCCAGACCGACGCCCGAGTTCGGCATCTGCGCGAAGTCGAAGGCGAGCTGCGGGTTGCCGACGTTCATCATGATCTTCACCGGGCAGTACGGCAGCTCGCCGCGCTCGACGTCGGTGATCTCGGTCTCGAGCAGGCCGTCGTAGACATAGCCGGTGTCGCCTTCGGAGCACGCGACCGTGACCAGCGCGCCCTCCTTCAGGGTCGAGGTCGCGTCGCCGCAGCCGACGACGGCCGGGATGCCGAGCTCGCGCGCGATGATCGCCGCGTGGCAGGTGCGGCCGCCGCGGTTGGTGACGATGGCCGCGGCCCGCTTCATCACCGGTTCCCAGTTCGGGTCGGTCATGTCGGTGACGAGCACATCGCCAGCCTGGACGCTGTCCATGTCGGCGATGGAGTCGACGATACGCACCGGACCCGTGCCGATCTTCTGGCCGATGGCGCGGCCTTCGGCGAGCACCGTGCCGCTGCCCTTCAGCTTGTAGCGCTGCTCGACCTTGCCTTCGCCCTGGCTCTTCACCGTCTCCGGCCGCGCCTGCAGGATGTAGAGCTTGCCGTCGATGCCGTCCTTGCCCCACTCGATGTCCATCGCCCGGCCGTAGTGCTTCTCGATCACGAGGGCATAGCGGGCGAGCTCGGTGACGTCGGCGTCCGAAAGCGAGTAGCGATTGCGCTGCTCGGTCGCGGTGTCGAGCGTCGTCACGAGGTGGTCGGTTGCAGCACGCTCCGCGGCGGTGGCGAACGCCATGCGGATCAGCTTCGAGCCCAGGTTCCTGCGGATGATCGCCCGCTTGCCATTGCGCAGCGCCGGCTTGTGGACGTAGAACTCGTCCGGGTTCACGGCGCCCTGCACCACCGTCTCGCCGAGGCCGTAGCTCGAGGTGATGAAGACGACATCGGTAAAGCCGCTCTCGGTGTCGATCGTGAACATAACGCCGGCGACGCCGAGGTCGCTGCGCACCATGCGCTGGACGCCGGCGGAGAGCGCGACGTCGCCGTGGGCGTAGCCCTTGTGGACGCGATAGCTGATCGCGCGATCGTTGTAGAGGCTCGCGAACACCTCGCGCATCTTGGCGAGGATGTCGTCGATGCCCGTGACGTTGAGGAAAGTCTCCTGCTGGCCGGCGAACGACGCGTCGGGCAGGTCTTCGGCGGTCGCTGACGAGCGCACCGCGAACGAGGCCTCAGGATGGCCCGCGCTCAGCCGCTCGAACTCGCGCCGCACCTCGGCCGCGAACGCCGGCGGCAAGGGCTGCGCCACGATCCAGCCGCGGATCTCGGCGCCGGCCTGGGCCAGGGCGCGGACGTCGTCGGTGTCGAGCGTCGACAGCCGCTCGGCGATGCGACGCGCCAGACCACCTTCGGCGAGAAACGTGCGAAACGCGTGAGCCGTGGTCGCGAAGCCGCCTGGCACGCGCACGCCCGACTCGCTCAGCTGGCTGATCATTTCGCCGAGGGAGGCATTCTTGCCGCCGACCGCCTCGACGTCGCTGTTCCTCAGGGTCTCGAACGGGGCGACGAAGGCGGTCGCCAGGTGGGTGGATGACATGGGAAGGCTCCGCGATCGTGACAAACCGGTGCTTCCCGACCCTGGCAAGGAGGCGCGCCGCCCGACGTCGCGGCATCGCGGCGCAGCGTCACGACAACGCAGCGGAAGCGGCGTACGGAGCAGCGAGGGCGGGGGGCGGCGGTCACAGGGGCTTCAGGGCAGAAAACCGGCCCGATTCTAAGAGCCGGCGCGCGCCACCGCCGCCCTGCCCGCGGCCCGTGACATCATCGCTTCGATGAGCTCCGAAGAAATCACCGTTCCCGGCGCCCTTCCCCGCGACGCCGCGAAGGGCACCGTGCCGCGGCCCACCGTCTTCTTCGTCTCCGACGGCACCGGCATCACGGCCGAGACCTTCGGCAACTCGATCCTCTCGCAGTTCGCGATCAAGCCGCGGCACCTGCGCCGACCCTTCATCGACACGCCCGACAAGGCGCATCAGGTGGTGCGCGAGATCAACCACACCGCCGCCCACGACGGCAGGAAGCCGATCGTCTTCATCACCCTCGTCAATCCCGAGATCCTGGCGATCGTCAAGCAGCAGTCGCACGGCCTCGTGCTCGACATGTTCAACACCTTCATCGAGCCGCTCGAAGCCGAGTTTGGCATCACCTCGAACCATCGCATCGGCCGTTTCTC
>JAYVVB010000240.1:0-2714 GCA_043787455.1 Rhizobacter sp. | reverse complement strand
CTGCTGGGCAGCGTCGTCCTCGGCATGACCTCGATGGCCAGTCACGCCGACACGGCAATGGCGAGGACGGCGCAGCCGTGTTGCGACCTGGTCGCCGGCAAGCCGATGTGTTGCCCGCGCGGGCCGACGGCCTGATGTTGCAGGGGCTGCCAGAGTGAACGGAGAAGCTCGCGCAGTGGCCTGCCCGCCGAGGTCGTGAACGACAGGTTCATGGCGGTCAGCTTGGCCGGGCCGATGGCGGCAGTGGGACGCACGCAGACTGTAGCGTCGCATCACGTCCTGGCCCTACGCAACTCGCTCGATCCGACATCGGCGCATCCAAACTCGTCGACATGGCGCATGCTCCTGCGCGTCAGCCGGTCAACGCGATCCACTCGACGAGCGCATCAAGGCTGCGCGTCGCGCCGGCGGCCGCCGGGTCGGTGACGATCATCGACACGGCGTAGACCTTGCCGCTCGCCGCGCGCACGTAGCCGGCGAGTGCCCGCGTGTCGGAGAGCGTGCCGGTCTTCAGGTGCGCCCGGCCCTTGGCCGCGCCGGTCGTCATGCGGCGGACGAGCGTGCCGTCGACGCCCGCGATCGGCAGCGACTCGAGCAGCGTCGGCAGGCTCGCGCTGTACCAGGCCGAGCGGAGGAGGTCGACCAGCGCCTGCGGCTTGCCGCGCTCGGCGCGCGACTGGCCGGAGCCGACGTCGACCGTGATGTCGCCGTCGGCGAGGCCCTTGTCGCGCAGCCAGCGGCGCACCCGCTCCTGCGCGATGTCGAGCGGGCGGCGGCTCGACATCGAGACCGGCACCGTCCAGCCCTGCGAGAACGACAGCATGATGCTGCGCGCTGCCTCGTTGTTGCTGGTCTTGTTCATCTCGCGGACGACCACGGCGAGCGGTGTCGAGAGCTCGCTCGTCCAGGTGCCGAAGCGCGGCCGCGACGCCTTCGGATCGAGCTCGACGACCCGACCGCCGAGGCTGCCGCCGGCCCGCGCCCACAGCTCGGCGACGAGACGTGTCGCCGGGATCGCGGCGGGCGCGGCGGCGGTTCGCGCCGCCGTCGTCGAAGCGGTGCCCCGGCGAGCGCGAGTCTCGCCCTCGGCGGGTTTGTCGACCTTGCTTCCTCCCGGGTCGGCAGCGAGCCGCAGGTCGGCCGGAGGATTGACCCAGGCGATGTTGTCGCCGGGGCAGCCCGGCTTCCACCGGCCGCGTACCCAGAGCTGCAGCGGCGGACCCGACTCGATCTCGTCGGGCGTCTTCCAGCGCGCCCATGCGGAGCAGCCGCTGTCGCCCATGAACACGTCGTTGACGACGAGCACGTTGGCCGGCTTCGGCGTCACCGTGACGGTTGCGCGCGGCCCGTCGGCAGGCCGCACGGCGACCAGGAGCTTGCCCTCGTTGTAGACGCGGGCGTTGGCCGACGGCGCGACCGCCGAGGGCGGCGACTCGCGCTCCTGCTCGGTGGTCGACATCTGCTTCGGGTCGAGCTCGTGGAGCAGGGTGAAGTCGTCGAGGACGATGTTGCCGGCCACCGAGCGCAGTCCCTGCGCCCGCATCCTGGCGAACCAGCGGCTCAGCTCGCTCAGCGTCAGGCCGACGGGCCCGCCGGTGAGGACGAGGTCGCCGGCGAGGCGGCCGGCGGCCACGGGGCCGGTCGTCTGCGCGATCGTGATCCAGTGATGCTCGGGTCCGAGCAGGTCGAGCGCGGCCATCGTCGTGACGAGCTTGGTCGTCGAGGCGAGCAGGTACGGCTTGTCGGCGTTCAGCGCGACGAGAGGCGGCGCATCGGCCCGATCGACCAGCCGCACGTCGATCGCGAAGGCACTGCGCGGCAGCCCCGAGCGGCGCAGGATCGCGTCGACGGCGAGGGGCATCTCGTCGGCAGTGAGTCGTGAGGACAGCGGCGGCAGGGCCTGCAGCGGCTGGGCTTTCCTTGCGTGCGACGCCGCCGTGCCGGGTTCCGACAGACCGAGGCCGAGGGCGAGCACGCCGGCGAACGTGGCGACGCCGACGACGTGGACGAAGGGTCTCGTCACAACGCCGCCGGGTCGATCAGACCCAGACCTGCAGGACGTAGTCGAACGGCGCCTGCGAATTGAAGAGGTCGACGCGCTGCAGCCTGATCTTCAGCGCGCCGGCATCGTCGCGCACGAGCGTGTGCCGATAGCTGCCGCCGAAGTGACGCACCGTGTCGCGCCGCAGCTCCATCATGTGGAAGCGCGAGCGGACACGAATCTCGCTGTCGCTCACCGCTTCGAGCGCGACGTGGCTGACGAGGTGGTTCGTCTCCCACATCGGCGCCTGCGACCAGGCGTTGGGATGGGAGACCCGGCCCTTCCTGATCTCCATCATCAGCTTGTCCTCGGCGAAGATCGAAGGCGAGCCTTCCCATTCGGTCTGCTCGGCCGCGACCGGCATCCAGTAGACGCCGTCGGCGGCGAAGAGGTCGATGAACGCCTGCCAGTGCTTGCCGTCGAGGAGCTCGGCCTGCAAGTAGAGGAACTGCTCGACTTCGGTCTGGAGCTCGGGGGCGACCCTCACCCCGGCCCTCTCCCGCAAGCGGGAGAGGGAGGAGGCCTGCGCCGGGTTGTCGGCCGGAGCGCGCGGCGAGTGATCGGGCGCGACCCGTTGCGCGCCGGTTTGCGTCGTGGCTTCGCCGGCCTCGATCACGACCTCCTGCGCGAGCAGGTGCTCGAAATCGGGCCCGGCGCTCGGGATCGATGCCTT
>JAYVVB010000239.1:0-3415 GCA_043787455.1 Rhizobacter sp. | reverse complement strand
GTCGAAGACCGCCACGGCGGTCAGGACGCGTTCGGAGGTGGCGGCGGAGTCGCGGCGATAGCTCCTGTCGAGCCGGACGCTGAGCATGGCGATCCGCTTGACGAGGACGCCGCCCAGGGGGGTCTTCGGGTCGAACTGGTCGCGGATCGAGTCGAAGCGGATGGCTATGGCCTGGGCGTCCTCGGCGGGCAGTGCGATGCCTTCTCCGGTGAGTCCGTGCTTGACGGCGTTCTGGCGGGAGGCTTTCTTGCCCTCCTCGGTCCTGGGCCCGGTTGATTTGAGTGCGTTGGCGCGGTTGGCGGCGATCTGCTTGTCTGTTGACATGTCCGTTCTCCTAAAGTCGTTTGTAAATGGCGAGAGGCGGCCCAGCGGTGGTGTGCGCGGGGTCGCCTCTACGTGAAGAAGTATACAGACGGGGGTGCGGAAAACGAACTATGGCTGTTGGCCGTTGAACACGGAAGCCGTTGATTGCGAACGGATTAATGGCGATTTTATTTTTTGGAAAAACTCGTGATTACAGCGAGCCTAGGGGGTGGGACGCGGCGACTTGCTTAGACGAAGACTGGCTATGAACGTCACGAACTCGGGAGAATTTCGGATCGGATCGAAATCAGAATCATCCTCAATTTGTTCCGCAGTGCAGGATAGACCGGCGTTGGGCAATTTGCGAAGGCAATCTAGTGCCGCTGAGCCGTTTCCAGAAAGCGCTTCAATGCAAGCCATGGTGTAGAGGTAGGCAGGGCCAGCCAACTGCAATTTCTCGCGGGCTTGGGCGAAGAGTTGATCCGCAGGGTCGCCAGACTTGGTTTTGGCGAGGTCCGAAAGCGAGATGCCCCAGTTGCTGAAGGCGTTCGCGAAGTCGGGTTTGAGGCGGGTGGCTTCGGCATACTTCTCAAAGGCTTGGGCGAAGAGTTGATCGGCAGGGTCGCCAGACTTGGTTTTGGCGAGGCCCAAAAGCGCGATGCCCCAGTTGCCGAAGGCGTTCGCGAAGTCGGGTTTGAGGCGGGTGGCTTCGGCGTACTTTTCAAAGGCTTGGGCGAAGAGTTGATCCGCAGGGTCGCCAGACTTGGTTTTCGCGAGTTCCGAAAGCGCATCGCCCCAGTTGCAGAAGGCTTCGGCGAAGTCGGGTTTGAGGCGTGTAGCTTTGGCACACCTTTTAGCGGCTGCTTCCAGAAACTTGGGCCGAAGCTCTAAGGTTGCGGCGTCAGCTGCTTCACCCAGAGCGACCGCCCAAGCCGACAACTTCTCTGGAAGATAGGACGGACCCTGAGCGAAAGCCGCAGCGATTCGCCTTTTCCACACCGGTGCAAGGGTTGGTTCGAGGGAGGCGATAACAGATGCTACTTCCGGTCTCTGCGCCAACAGACTTAGCGCTTGCGCGCCGTTTAGCGTCCTGGTTTTGGAGTAACCAAGGGTCAGCTCAGTCAGTTGATCCGCGCTATCACCTACTTGGGCCGTAATCCGATGGGCGAGCCGCGTATATTCCACCGTCGGTAGTTCATCGGTGTAGTCACGAACGAAAACAGTCTCCATCAGCGCAAGCCGCGGATGGTAGGAAACTCGCAGCGGCTCGATGCCGATCTGTTTTCGAAGGACGGCCAATCGATCGCGTTTGAACTCTATCTCGCCGCTCGGGACCGGGCTAGCCACGACAATCGTCGGCTTTGGCCCCAGCCGCGCGATCTCTGGTCTTCCGTCCACGGGATCGGCATCATCCCACATCTGCTTCCCGTTGGTTAAGTCAGGTGCAATTCCCACTTCTCGCAAAAAATGCACCGTGCCGTTGATATTCTGATCGTTGAGTCCGGTTAGCACCACCAATCGATCAGCCAACGGACCGACGCAGAGGCCGCCAATTTCGGTGAAACCGGTGCGGCTGTCGATCAGAATGTAGTCATAAGGCGTCTCGATAGGAGGCTCAAACTCTTCGATGCCCAAGGGACGGCAAGCAAATCGCTGTAGTTTGAAATAGGCATGGAGGCGCTGGCCGAGGGCGATAATGCCCTCCCGCGTCAGATCTTGGAGCGCAAGGGCGGCCAAGCGCGCAGTGTAGTCGCGTTGGGCGTTTGGAGCGAGTACGTCCAGGCGGCCGACTTCGCCGAACTTGGGCTTTAAGGTCCTTAGTTTTTCAGGCCGCACCGAGGATATGAAGTCGAAGACGGGTGGTAAGTCGCGAGCATCGGGCGTGGCCGCCAGAGTGAGTAAATCAATTAAGTCTTTATTAGGTGGAGGGGAGAGTTCATCTAAGCGATTGAGAAAACCGCCAACCCCGGGCGCCTCGAGGTCCATGTCCACAATGAGAACGTGCCGTCCCCAACCTGACAGCACGTAGGCTGTGTTGAGAAGCGCTAGACTGCGTCCGACGCCGCCCTTGTAACTGTAGAACGTGAATGTGTAGGGGAAGGGCATCTATGCGGCGTAGGAGCGTATCGTGGCAACACCGCGCATGGGGCTGTGGACGTTGGCGTGGGGCACGCGGCTGGGCTGGTGATAGACGTTGTAGAGTTTTTCGACCAGTGCCGAGATAGCCGCCTTCGAGTCGAAAGCCACCAGTTCAAGCAGGATCTCCTCATCGTTGGCGTCGCGCTTGATTTTAGCGATCGCGATCTTGATTGCCATTGCTTCCAGGTTTTGTTCACTGGCCAGCAGCGCCACCGAGCTGTAACGTTCCGCTTCGGCGAACTGGCTTTCGGCGAAAGCTCGCCGAGCTTCTGCGAGCGCTTGTGTCGAAATCTGATCCAATTGACGTCTAACTTCTGAACGGAGCTGATAGCGCAGCTGCCCGTCACAATCGACCCAAAGTTCATACCCTTTGAGCGCGGCGATTGGAGCAGGAAGCATCGTCACTTCTTGCCGGTGTTCCAAAGATTTCAATTCGGCGGCGGAGATTTCGGTCGCGTCGCAAAGGTAACGGCCATTGAATGCGTATGGCGGCACCAGTACAACATCGACCGCATCTTTTGCGCGAAAAATAGGCGGAACGATAGACGGAAGGACTTGAGACGACAAGACGTCGGAATAACCCACGATCTCGAGACTCGATAGATCTAGCGGTTGCACCGTCATTCCACTTCAGTATAACTTTTCGCGAAGATAGTCCAGGCTGGCCGAGCGAAGGCCGGAAAAGTCATCGCCACTCGGAGAATCGAAAGAGCGCCGGTCGACCGCGTTCTCGCGACACCAGCGAAAAAGCCCACGGACCTCGGGGATAGCCGCGACTCGATTTTTGGGAGCGAAGACCGCCAGGAGGTGGGGACCGCGGAGGGAAACGGAGCCGGGGATGCGGACTTCGTGAATTTTTCGCCGACGGAAGTCGCCGTCAGCGAGGCCAATCGGGTCATTCGCGAAGTTGAGGTCTTCAGGATCCAGATAATTCAACGGTTCCCCGTTGTAGAGACGTTCAAACGAGAGATGG
>JAYVVB010000238.1:0-3442 GCA_043787455.1 Rhizobacter sp. | reverse complement strand
GGCTAGCCGAAGGAAGCGACCCTGCCTGCAGGGCCGGCTTCGGCCCCGGCGACTGTCTCGAGCTCAAAAGATCCAGAGGTTTTCCGGCGCGATCTCGAGCCACTGCTCGCCCGGCGGCAGGACGGCCGGGCCGAAGGCGCGCAGGCGCTGGTCGCCGAGGTGGAACAGGTGCTCCCAGCGGTCGCCGAGGAACATCGAGGTGACGAGCGGCAGCTTGACGACATTCGCACCGGCGCCGGCTGCAAGGCGCACGCGTTCGAGCCTGACCATGCCGGTGGCGGCGCTGCCGGCCTCGTTCGCCGCTTTGGCTTCGCCCCAGAGCTGCCAGCCCTCGCCCGCGAGCAGGGCCGAGCCGCCGCGACGCTCGACGATCTTGCCTTCGAGTCGGTTGTTGCTGCCCATGAAGTCGGCGACGAACAGGGTGCGCGGCTGCCCGTAGAGCTCCTGCGGTGTGCCTTGCTGCTCGATCACGCCGTTGTTGAGGAGGAGGATGCGGTCCGACATTGCCATCGCCTCGTTCTGGTCGTGGGTGACGACCAGCGCCGAGAGACGCATCTTCAGGATCAGCTCGCGCAGCCACGCCCGCGCCTCCTCGCGCAGCTTGGCGTCCAGGTTCGAGAGCGGCTCGTCCATCAGGATGACCGGCGGGTTGTAGACCAACGCCCGCGCGATCGCGACCCGCTGCTGCTGGCCGCCCGAGAGCTGGTGCGGTCGGCGGTCGCCGAGAAGGCCGAGGCCGAGGTTGGTGAGGGCGGTGTCGACCCGCTGCTTCTGTTCGGCCGCGGCGACGTTCCTGAGCTTCAGCCCATAGGCCGCATTCTGCGCGACGGTGCGATGGGGCCAGAGCGCGTACGACTGGAAGACGAGGCCGAGGTTGCGCTTCTCGGCCGGCAGCTCGGTCTTCGCGGCAGCGTCGAAGACGACGCGATCCTCGATCCGGATCGTGCCGCGATGCGGCACTTCGAGGCCGGCGACGGCGCGCAGCAGCGTCGTCTTGCCGCTGCCGGACGGGCCGAGCAGCGAAACGACCTCGCCTTGCGCGAGCTGCATCGAGACGCCCTTCAGGATCGCGTTCGTGCCGTACGACAGGTGCAGGTCGTCGACGCGCAGCTTGTTCGACGCGGCGGTGTTCGCGGGGCGAGGGGCCGTGGCGGTGGAGACGTCAGTCATGCAGCTTCACTCCGAAACGCAATGCCACCGTGAGGCCGACGCCGACCAGCACGACGTTGATCAGCGACAGCGCGGCGACCATCTCGGTCGCACCCGTGCCCCAGAGCGACACCAGCAGCGAGCCGATCACCTCGGTACCCGGGCCGAGCAGGTAAACGCCGGTCGAATACTCGCGCTCGAAGATCATGAAGACGAGCAGCCAGCTCGCCAGCAAGCCGTAGCGGATCAGAGGCAGCGTCACGTCGCGGCTCACCCGGCCGCGGCTGGCGCCGACGCTGCGCGCCGCCTCCTCGAGCTCGGGCCCGACCTGCAGCAGCGAGCTCGACACGAGTCGCATGCCGTACGCGAGCCACACGACCGTGTACGCGATCCAGAGGCTCGCGATGGTCGAGCGCAGCGGGGCCAGCGGCGGAAAGAAGAGGAACACCCACAGGAACGCCAGGCCGGCGAGCAGGCCCGGGATCGCGCGCGGCACGAGGACCAGATAGTCGACGAAGCGCGACCAGCCGTCGGCCTGTCGGTGAGTCGCGAGGCCGACTGCCGTGTAACAGACGACCGCCAGGCCGCCGCCGACGACACCGATGAGGATGGTGTTGAAGATGCCGCGCACCAGCGTTGGCTGAGCGAAGACCTCGCGGAAATTGTCGAGCGTGAGCACTTCGGCGAGGTTGACGCCTTCGCCCCAGTTGGTGACGAGGGCGCGCAGCGCGATGCCCGAGAGCGGCACGACGATCGTCAGAAAGAGCCAGATCACGAGGATCGCGGCGGCGATCCAGCGCCAATTGCCGAGCGGCAGCGGACGCTGCCGGCCGGCCTTGCCCTTGACGGTGATGTACTTGCCGGCGTTCTTCAGCAGGAAGCGCTGCAGCATGACGAGCGGGAAGGTCATCGCCACGATGCACACTGCGACCGCGGCCATCAGGTGGTACGACGGCGTGCCGAGCTTGTTGGTGAGCTTGTAGAGGTAGGTCGCGAGGACGAGGTGGCCCTCGGGGTCGCCGAGCACCAGGGGCAGGCCGAAGATCTCGAAGCCGAGGAAGAAGACGAGTACGCCCGAAAAGAGCAGCGACGGCGTCACCATCGGCAGGCTCACGTCCTTGGCGACCTGGAATGGGCTCGAGCCGGTCATGCGCGCCGCTTCCTCGACGTCGGAGCCCAGGCTCTTCAGGGCCGACGAGGTGTAGAGGTACACGTGCGGCACGTGCGTGAGGCCGGCGATGATGGCGATGCCGGTGAGCGAATAGACGTTCCAGGGCACGCCGCCGAAGATCTGCTTGGCCCACACCGAATAGAAGCCCACGGGTCCGGCCGAGACGACGTAGCCGAAGCCCAGCACCATCGGCGAGACGAAGACCGGGATGAGCAGCAGCGGCTCGATCCAGCCCCGGCCGGGCAGGTCGGTGCGGATCATGAGGAAGGCGAGGATGCCGCCGAGCGGCACCGCGATCACCGCCATCGCCGTGGCGATGACGAGCGAGTTCTTCAGCGAATCCCAGAAGTCGCTGTCGGCGAAGATGAACTCGAACGCGCCGGCGCCGAGCTTGTGCGGCATGAAGAAGGGCGCGTCGAGCAGGCTCTGATAGAGGATCAGGCCGAGGGGCAGGAAGACGAAGAGCGCCGTCAGGCTGATGACGCTGGCGCGGGCGGGCCCGATTCTCATCCGCGGGACGTCGCGCCGCCGACCGTCACCTGCCGGCCTTCATCGCCGCCTGCCACTGCTTGATGAAGTCGAGCCGCTTGGTCTGGTCGAGGAAGGCGAGCAGGTCGGTGCTGACCGGGATCGGCTTGGCGGCGTTGCCCAGGATCTTGGTGTAACCGGCGACCGTCATCTCGCCCTCGACGTCGGCGCGGATCGAGCCGAGCTCGGCTTGGTTGGCGATGATCGTCTGGCCGCGCTTCGAGAGGATGTAGTCGATCCACAGCTTGGCCCCGTTCGGGTTCTTCGCCGTCTTGGAGGCGAACATCACCCGCGACATCACGAGCGCGTAGTCCTTGGGAATGACGATGCCGATCGACGGGTCCTTCCTGGCCCTGAGGACGGCGTAGGAGTTGAAGATGTTGAAGCCGAGCAGGTTCTCGCCCGAGCTGATCCGCTCCATCATCGTGCCGGCGCTCGACTGCACCCGCGGGCCGACCGCGCCGAGCGCCTTGACCATGTCCCAGAACTGCGGGTTGTACTTGCTGTCTTGGGTGATGAGCATGAAGCCGACCCCGGACTTCTCGATGTCGTAGGTCGTGACCTTGCCCTTCAGCTTGTCGGTCTTGGTGGTGA
>JAYVVB010000237.1:0-8953 GCA_043787455.1 Rhizobacter sp. | reverse complement strand
GAGGCCGGCCCCGGTCACGAGCCAGCGCATCCGCTCAAGGCGTAGGCTTTTGGTCTGCAAACCCTGCTCACCGATGGCCGCACCAGCAGTGCACAATCCCCGGCGCGCCGCATGACGCTAGAGGTTGCGCCGATGGTTCGTGTCTGGGCGTTCGTCGCCGTCGTGTTCTCGGGGCTGGGATTCGCCGCGTGGGCATCGGACTTCGTGACGATGCAGGGTGAGCGAACCGTCTACACCGTCGATTGCGTCGGCGGGGCCTGGCAAGGCGAACGATGCACCGGTCACCTCGTTGCGGGGGCTCGCTATCGCTACCGCGCGCTGAAGCCGCACGGCGAAGTCATCTTCTGGACCCTCGGCACGAAAGAGCCGTCAGGAAAGTTCGAGAACTGCCAGATCCAGGACGGCCGCAACTGGGTGTGCGAGGTCTGTCCGGACGCGGCCCGCTCGATCACCTTGCGCATGGCCCAAGGGGCACCGGTCCCGGACAGCCCGCCGGTGACGCGGCCGTTCCGATCGGTTTCGAAGTGGCGCTGGCTGCTCCTGGAACGTGGCTTCACCGCGGACCGTGAAGTGCCTGTCGCGGTGACGCCGTCGACATCTGCCCGCTGAGGGCGCCACGTCGCGCAGGAGAGGCGGCGCGCGCGGCAGCCGCCGGTTCTCAGGCCTTGCGCCGACGCCGCACCAGGCCGATCACGCCGAGACCGCCGACCAGCAGCGCCCATGTCTCAGGCTCCGGAATGCTGGCGACCAGGAAGTCCTGCTGGGCGGGGTTCGTGAGCACGTCGATGTGGTAGTTGGCGCTGAACTGGCCGAGGTTGGTCAGAAAGCCATTCACCGTGTTGAAGGCCGCGAGGGCAGCCAGGTTGGTCCCGTCTTCCGGAGCTTCCTTGAGGGTGCCGTTCAGGAAGCTGTAGCTCGCGTCCTGCTCGTAGATGATTTCCCAGATGCCGGCCTGAAACGCCGCCGAGCCGACGCTGTCGAAGACGAAATGGTTGGCAGCCGCCGCGGTGAAGAGCCGGCTCAGGTCGTTGGCGCGTTGGGCGCCGAAGTAACCGATGCCGCCGGTCAGCGTGTATTCATAGCTGACGCCGAAGTTGAAGGACTGCGTCAGCTCGGCGCACCACGCCACGAACGAGGTCGACGATGTCGCCGTGATGGAGCTGCGCTTCGCATCCGTAGGCGGCGTGTCGGTTTGCGTGCCGGAGAAGGCACCTGCTGCGCCGTCATACGACGGGCTACCGTTCGTGCCGGTGATATTGGCGGAGGTGGGCGAGCCGAAGGTGAAATCCGTCATGTTGACGGTGACGGCGTGCGCAGCGCCCGCTAATGTCAAGGCCGCGACGAAGGGAAGAAGCTTGGGCGACATCGGACAGACCTTTGCGTTGGGAGCGCGAGCAAACTGCCCGCACCCGATGGCGTAAATGTAGAGTCTGCCCCGACGGCCGTGTCGCATTTGTCGGTGCCGTCCGATACCGACCCCGTGATCAAGGGGGTCCAGGGGTGCGACAAGGGCGGCCCTGGCGCCCGGCGGTGCTTGCGCCGGCGCATTTGACTGGAAGGCATGGAAGACAACGCGGAGCAGATCGAATCGGCCATAGCCGCCCTCGAGGCGCAGCGCGCGCTGCTCGGCGACGTGGTGGTCGGCATGGCCGTCGCGCCGCTGCAGGAAAAACTGGCCGCCTTGCGTGAGCGGTCGCGGGGCGAGCCGCAGCTGAAGACGGTGACCGTCCTTTTCATGGATATCGTCGGCTCGACCCGCCTGAGCCAGCATCTGGATCCGGAGGACGTGCATGCGGTCATGGACAGCGCCCTCCAGCGACTGACTGCGATCGTCGACGAGAAGCAGGGCAAGGTGCTGCAGTACGCCGGCGACAGCCTGCTCGCTGTGTTCGGCGGCGATCGTGCCCTGGAGGACGACGTCGAGCGGGCCGTCCGCGCCGGTCTGGCCATCGTCGAAGAGGCGCCGCGCCTGGCCGAGCGCTTTCGGACCGAGCACGGCCTCGACGGCTTCGGCGTGCGTGTCGGTATCCACACCGGCCCGGTTCTTCTTGGCGGCGGCATCGACGCCGAGAGCAGCATCCGCGGCATCACGGTGAACATCGCCGCGCGCATGGAGCAGACGGCGCCTCCGGGCAGCCTGCGCATAAGCCACGACACCTATCGCCAGGTGCGCGGCGTGTTCGAGATCGCGCCGCAGCCGCCGATCGAGATCAAGGGCATCAGCGGGCCGGTGCGCAGCTATCTCGTGATCCGCGAGAAGCAGCGCGCGTTCCGGATGGCCAACCGCGGCCTCGAGGGCATCGAAACCGCAATGGTCGGTCGCGACGCCGAGCTGGCGCGCATCACCGAAGCCTTCCAGACCGCACGCGAAGACAGGCAGCTGGCCGTCATCACCGTCGTCGGCGAGCCCGGCATCGGCAAGAGCCGACTCGGTCTCGAGTTCGCGCAATGGCTCGAGCTGCTGCCCGACCCCGTCCGCTTCTATCAATGTCGGCCCCAGGCCTACGGCAATCACGTGCCCTACGGGCTGGTCCGCGACATGCTGTCGCGACGCTTCGAGATCCTCGACAGCGACTCGCAGGCAGCGGCCAGGGCCAAGCTCGCCGAAGGCATCGGCGCCGTCCTGCGCGAACGCAGCGCCGAGTACACGGCGCTGATCGGCCAGCTCATCGGTCTCGACTACGACGACGATCCACACATCGCGGCGATCGCGAGCGAAGCCAAGCAACTGCGCGATCGCGCCTTCCATGCGCTCTCGCGCTATTTCCTGACGTTGCACAAGGACACCGGCGAGCCGATCGTCGTCGTTCTCGACGACCTGCACTGGGCCGACGACGGCTCGCTCGATTTCGGCAACCACCTGGCGCAGGCGTGCCGTGACATCCCGATGCTGTTGCTGTGCCTGACCCGGTCGACGCTGTACGAGCGCCGGCCGCTCTGGGGCAGCGGCCAGAGCCATCACCAGCGGATCGATCTCTCGCCGCTCACCAAGCGCGGCACGCGCGAACTGATCGACGGCCTGCTCAGCCGCTTGGCGACCGTGCCCGATGCGCTGCGCGACCTGCTCGCCGGCAGCGCGGAAGGCAACCCGTACTTCGTCGAGGAGCTGATCGGCATGCTCATCGACGACGGCGTCATCGTCACCGAAGAAGAACCCTGGCGCGTCGTCGCCGACAAGCTGCTGACGGTGAACGTCCCGGGCACGCTCGCCGGCGTGATCCAAGCCCGTATCGACGGCCTGCCGGCGACCGAGAAGGCGGCGCTGCAGCAGGCGAGCGTCATCGGCCACGTCTTCTGGGACGAGGCGCTGCAGCGCCTCGCGCCGCTCGCGACCGATGCGCTCGACGGCCTCACCCGCCGCGAGCTAGCCTACGGACGCGAGACGAGCGCCTTCGAAGGCACGCGCGAGTTCGTCTTCAAGCACCACGTGCTGCATCAGGTCGTCTACCACTCGGTGCTGAAAGGACCGCGACGCGAGCAGCACCGGCGCACGGCCGACTGGCTGGTCGTGCGCAGCGGCGATCGCGCGAGCGAGTATTTCGGCCTCATCGCCGACCACTACGAACGCGCGGGCGACGTCACCAATGCCATCGAATATCTGCGCCGTGCCGGTGAAGCCGCGGCGCGCAGCTACGTCAACGGGGCTGCGCTCGACTTCCTCGGCCGCGCCCTCGCGCTCGTGCCCGAAGGCGACGCGGCGACGCGCTTCACCCTGCTCCTCACCCGACGCAGCGTCTACGCCGACACCGGCCGGCGCGCCGAGCAGGCGGCCGACGTCGCCGCGCTCGAGGAGCTCGCCGCCCTCCTCGACGACGACGCGAAGCGCGCCCGCGCGGCCGGCGTGCGCGCTTCGCTCGCGCTCGTCACCGGCGACTATCCCGGCGCCACCGTCGCGGCGCAGCGCGCGGTCGCGCTCGCCGAAACGGCGGGCGAGCAGGGCGCGGCGCTCTCGCCCTTGCTCAACTGGGCGCGCTCGCTCCAGTTCCAGGGCGACTATGCCGGGGCGCAGAGCCGCGCCGACCAGTTGCTCGCGCTGGCACGCACGCTCGGCGACCGTCGGGTCGAGAGCACGACGCTGATGCAGCTCGGCATCATCGCGTTCCAGCGCGGCCACTACGACGAGGCGCGCGGCTTCTACCGGCAGGCCCTCGCTCTCGCACGCGCAAACGGCGACCGCTCGGTGGAAAGCGGCGCCATCAACAACCTCGGCGAGACCGAGCGCCTGCTTGGCAACTACGAAGCCGCGTTCGACCTGTTCGAGTCGGGGCGCCGCCTGTGCGCCGACATCGGCCAGCGCATGGCCGAGTCGTACCTGCTCTGCAACATGGCGCAGATCGCGTTCCAGCGCGGCGACGCCGCCGGCTCGGTCAACTGGGTCAAGGAGGCGACCGAGATCGCCGAGCGCCTGAAGGATCGCGACCTCCAGGCGATCCTGCTCGGCATCCGCGCCCAGGCGCTCACGGCGCTCGGCGACTGGGACGAGGCCGGCGCCTGCTATCGCGAGTCGGCGAGCATCTTTCGCGAGATCGGCCGGCCGACGATGCCGCCCGAGCCGATCGCCGGCCTCGCGCGTCTCGCGCTCGCTCGCGGTGACCTCGCCCAGGCGCTGGCGACGATCGCCGAGGTCGTCGCCCATTTCGATTCAGGCGGCAGCGTCGACGGCACCGAAGATCCGCTTCTGATCTATCTCACCTGCCACGACGTCCTCGGCGCCGCCGGCGAGCCGCGCGCAGTCGAGTTCCTGCGCCTCGCCCACGGGCAGCTGATGAGTCGGGCCGCGCTTCTCGGCGACGGCGAGCGCGCATCCTTCCTCGCCAATGTGCCTTCGCACCGCGCGATCGTCGCCGCGTGGGCGACGATCGAGGCCGTGACGTCGTCCGGCTGAGTCGCCCGGTTTTTAGAATCGCGCCGGCGCTTTCGCTGCTCGCGGCAGGCGCAGGCGTTCGACGAGCGGCGCGAGCGCGCCGGTCGCCAGCGCCGTGCCGATGAATATCACGAGGCAGCCGAGGGCGAGACGCGCGGTCAGCTCTTTGCCGAGGAAGACGCCGCCCCACAGCACGGCGAAGATCGGGATCAGATAGGTCACGGCGACTGCGTTCGTCGGACCGGCACTCGCGATGAGGCGGAAGTACAGGATGTACGCGAGCCCGGTGCCGAAGAGCGCGAGCAGCGCCGCCATCAGCCACGCGTTCGAAGACGGCGCGATGCTCGGCCACGCCAGGAGCGCAGGAACGGCGACCAAGACCGTCGCCGCGACCTGGCTGCCGGCGGCGACGGCGAGCGGCGGCACGCCGCCGAGATGGCGCTTCGTGAGATTCGGCGAGATGCTGTAGCAGAGGGTCGCGACCAGGCACGCGACGATCGCCCAGGCCGAGCCGCCGGGCCGGAAGTCGGCCTTGTCCCAGCCGATCCAGAGGACGCCGGCGCAGCCGATCGCGAGGCCGAGGACGCGCACCGGCGTCATCCGGTCGCCGAGCCAGAGCCACGCGAGGATCGCGGCGAAGAGCGGCGTTG
Source organism: Rhizobacter sp. (assembly GCA_043787455.1). Classification (GTDB taxonomy): domain Bacteria; phylum Pseudomonadota; class Gammaproteobacteria; order Burkholderiales; family Burkholderiaceae_C; genus Schlegelella_A. The sequence goes on along the minus strand of JAYVVB010000237.1, from coordinate 3,439 downwards.
CCGAATTGAAGATCGCCGAGAGGCCCGCGTTGATCGAGAGCGCCGCATACGCGAAGCAGACAAAGGGCAGGGCCGAATTGGTGAGACCGACGACGGCGATCAGCTTCCAGTGCTTGCGCAGCGCCGCCATCTCGCCGCGCGCGGCCAGCAGCGGCACGAGCAGCAGCGACGCGCCGGCGACGCGCAGGAAGACGAGTGCGAAGGGACCGAAGGCGGGCGCGGCGACGCGCATGAAGACAAAGGCCGCGCCCCAGAGCGCGGCCAGGGCGACGAGCTCAGCGACGTCGCGAGGTCTCAATGGAGCTCCGGCTGGCGCGCCTCGAGGCCGCGCCGCACGGCGCGCCGCGCCTCGATGCGCAGGAGCGCCGTCTTGCGGTCGAGACCGCCGGCGTAGCCCGTCAGCGCTCCCGAGCTGCCGACGACACGATGGCAGGGCACGATGATCGAGACCGGGTTGCGGCCGACGGCAGCGCCGACCGCTCGGCTCGCCGTCGGCGAGCCGAGGCGGCGTGCGATGTCGCCGTAGCTGCACGTCGACCCGGGTTCGATGCGCAAGAGCACGGTCCAGACCGAGCGCTGGAAGTCGGTGCCCTGCAGGTCGAGGGCGACGTCGAAGTCGTCGCCCTCGCCCGCGAAGTACGCGCGCAGCTGGCGCGCGGTGTCGGCGAGGAGCGCGTCGTCGTCACGCATCGGCGCGTCGATCGCGGCCGGGTGGTGCTTCTGCGCTTCGAACCATGCGCCGGCGAGGCCATCGCGAGTGCGGGCGAGCAACAGCGGGCCGAGCGGCGAGTCGATGCGCGACTGCGCCGTGCAACGGGTGAGGATCGAATCGGTGGCATAGCTCATGGTGTGACTCCCAGGGAATTCCACAGGCGGAGAAGGGCGTACGCGCGCCACGGTCGCCACGACTCGGCGTGGGCAACGGCTGCGCGCGGCGTCGCCGTCGAGAAGAGCTGGCGCATCGCCTTCAGCGCGGCGACGTCGCCGGGTGGAAACGCGTCAGGCCAGCCAAGGGCGCGCATCGCGATGTAGTGCGCCGTCCACGGGCCGATGCCGGGCAGGGCACGCAGCCGTTCGACGAGCGCGTCGGCCGCGGCGCCGACATGGAGCAGCGGCGCGATCTCGTGCCACTCGCGTGCCAGCGCCTGGATCGCGCCGACGCGCGTGCGGATGATGCCGAGCTCGGCGATGCGCTCGATCGGCGCTTCGGCAAGCACCGACGGCGCGGGGAACGTTCGATGCACGTCGGGCCACGGCGTCTCGACGTCGCTGCCGAAGCGCTCGACGAGTCGGCGCGCGAGCGTGCGCGCGGCCGCGACCGTCACCTGCTGGCCGAGGACGGCGCGTACGGCGAGCTCGAACGCATCGACGCTTCCCGGCAGGCGCAGCCCGGGCTCGCCGGGCAAGCCAACGAGTGTCTCGGCGATCGTGTCGGGCGCGGCGTCTAGGTCGAGCCAGCGCCGCACCGTCGCGATGACGGAGCCGCTCACCGGCCCGAGCGACGGCGCGAACGAGAGGCGCACGCGTGACTGCGACGGGAGGAATTGCGCCTTGAGCCAGCCGCCTTCGTTCGCACCGATCGCGCCGGCGCGCACGGTGCGCCGGATCGAGCGGTCGCCCGCGACTTCAATGCCGGGAATCGCGCGCTGGGCGATGAACGCGATCAGGGTGTCGGCGTCGAACGGCGCGCGGTAGCCGAGCAGCACCGTGATCGTGTCGGCTCGAGCCGGCACCGATCGCTTGTCTTTGGTGACGAGGCGCGAGGCAGCGTCGTTGTCGCCTCCGCTCGCCCGCGGCGCCGCACGCCGGAGCCGCGTCGGGTTCATGCGGTAGCCGGCGAGGAAGGCGGCGTTGAATCGGCGCAGGCTACGAAAGCCGCTCGACAGGGCCACCTGCGAGATCGGCATGTGGGTGTCGGTGAGGAGCTGCTTGGCGAGGAGGAGGCGACGGGTCTGCACGTACTGCAGCGGCGTCACGCCGTGCTCGGCGAAGAAGATGCGGCGCAGATGCCGGTCGCTGACACCGAGCCGTGCCGCGTGGGCCGCGACGCTCGGCGCTTCGCCGATGGCAGCCGCTTCGTCGAGCGCCGATGCCGCCTGGCGCGCGAGCGTTCGCGACGCGTCCATCACCGTCCACGGCAGCCCCGGTCCGGGCGCGATCTCGGGCCGGCACTTCAGACACGGTCGGAACGACGCCGCCTCGGCCTGGGCAGGCGTATCGAAGAAGCGGCAGTTGCGCCGCGCCGGCATGCGGACGCGACAGATCGGCCGGCAGTACACGCCCGTCGACGTCACGCCGACGAAGAGCCGGCCGTCGAAGCGCGCGTCGTGTGCGAGGAGCACCTGGTAGGCAGCGTCACCATCGATCGTCATGGCGCCATTATCGACAGTGGTGCCCTCGTGACTCGCCGTTTTCGGACATCTGCCGAACGGGCCCGGGACGGTGCGGGACGCGCGCTTTCGGATCGCGCTACGAGGCCTCGAATCGACCGTGCTTGCCCGCGCCCGAGACGAAGCGCCGGGCGCCGCTTTCGGCCTCGCCCGAGGCGAGCGTCGAGCGGCCGAGCGCGAACTCCTGCGCCAGCGCGGCGCGCGGATCGAGGCTGTACTGACCCCGCGCGCTCGCCCGGTCGTTGCGTAGGCATTGCTGCGGAAAGGCTGCGATCTCGCGTGCCAGCATGAGCGCGGCCGACAGGGCTTCGCCCGTCGCGACGACGCGGTTGGCGAGGCCGAGCGAGAGCGCTTCCGGGGCGCCGACGGCGCGCCCTGTCAGGATCAGGTCCATCGCCCGGCTCTCGCCGATGAGGCGCGGAAGGCGCACCGTGCCGCCATCGATCAGGGGCACGCCGAAGCGACGGCAGAAGACACCGAAGGTCGCCGTCGCGGCAGCGACGCGCAGGTCGCACCAGAGGGCGAGCTCGAGGCCGCCGGCGACGGCATAGCCCTCGACGGCGGCGATCACCGGCTTCGTGAGCTCGAGCCGCGTCGGACCCATCGGGCCATCGCGCGTCATGTCGTCGTCGAGGGCGAGTGAGAGGCCGTCGTCGACAGCATCGAGATCCGCCGGCGACGTCCCGCTCGCGACCGTTCGCAGGTCGGCGCCCGCGCAGAAGTTCTCGCCCGCGCCCGTGAGGACGGCGACACGCGCCTCGGTATCGGCGTCGAACTCGCGGAACGCCGCGGCAAGTGCGCGCGCCGTCGGTCCGTCGACGGCGTTGCGGACTTCGGGACGATCGATCGTCACGGTCCAGACTTCATGGTCGCGATCGATGCGGACGGTCGTCATGGAGTGGCCTCGTGCAGGGAGAGGGCAGCATCGCTTCTCGGGTTATTACGCTCGCGGCGAGCCGGCATGTTCGCTACAAAGCAACTGCTTGCTTGGCGAGGCAAGAATAACAAGCCCCAAGCGGGCCGGCAACGCGAGCGCCGCTTCAGGGAAT
>JAYVVB010000236.1:0-3332 GCA_043787455.1 Rhizobacter sp. | reverse complement strand
GATCGGACCCGGGCAGGCGCGCGCGCTCACCGAGCTCGCACCGCGCTACGTGCTGCCCTTCGTCGCAACCGGACCGCTCGACTTCGCGCGTGTCTTCGGCCGATCGGCGCCGCTCGTCGTCGAGATCGGCTTCGGCATGGGCAGCACGACTGCCGCGATCGCCGCCGCTCGGCCCGAGGTCGACTTCCTCGGCATCGAGGTCCATCCGCCCGGCGTGGGCGCGCTGCTTCAGCGCATCGACGAAGCGCGCCTGGCCAACGTGCGCATCGTCCAGCACGACGCGGTCGAGGTGCTCGAGTCGATGATCGCGCCGGCATCGCTGGCCGCGGTCCACGTCTTCTTCCCCGATCCGTGGCACAAGAAGCGGCATCACAAGCGGCGCCTGATCCAGCCGGTGCTGGTCGGCGTTCTGTCGAGCCGGCTCGCACCCGGCGCGACGCTGCACTGTGCGACCGACTGGCGGCCCTACGCCGAGCAGATGCTCGTGGTGCTCTCGGCCGAGCCGTCGCTCGAGAACGCCGCCGGCGAAGGATTCGCGCCCCGGCCGGCGTCGCGTCCGCTCACCAAGTTCGAGCAGCGCGGCCTCGACCGCGGCCATGGCGTCTGGGATCTGATCTTCACCAGACGCGGTTAGCGCTCAATCGGCCCAGACGACGAGTCCGCTCCAGGCCGTCGCCAGCACGACGATGCCGAAGGCGATGCGGTACCAGGCGAACGGCACGAAGGTGTGGGTCGAGATGTAGCGCAGCAGCCAGCGCACGCAGAACCAGGCGGCGATGAAGCTGACGATGAAGCCGACCGCGAACAGCGGCACATCTGCGGCCGAAAGGAGCCTCCGCTCCTTGAACAGGCTGTAGCCGCCTGCCGCGATCAGCGTCGGGATGGCGAGAAAGAAGCTGAAGTCGGTCGCCGCCTTGCGCGACAGGCCGAGCAGCATGCCGCCGATGATGGTCGCGCCCGAGCGGCTCGTGCCTGGAATCATGCCGAGGCATTGCACGAAGCCGACCTTGAGCGCGTCGAGCGGCCTCATCTGGTCGACGTCGAGGATGCGCGGTGGCGCCGGGGCGGCGCGTTTCTCGACCCACAGGATGATGAGCCCGCCGACGATGAACGCGGAGGCGACCACCGGCCCGTTGAAGAGATAGGCCTTGATCGACTTGTAGACAAAAAAGCCGATCACGCCCGCCGGCAGGAAGCCGATCGCGACGTTGGCGACGAAACGCCGCGCCCGTGCGCTGCTGCCGAGCTCGAGCACGGCGGTCGAGAGACGCTGCCAGTAGACGATGATCACGGCGAGGATGGCGCCGGTCTGGATGGCAATGTCGAAGACCTTCGACTTCTCGTCGGTCATGCCCAGCAGCGAGCCGGCGAGGATCAGGTGGCCGGTACTCGAGACGGGCAGGAATTCGGTCAGGCCCTCGACGATTCCCATGACGGCCGCCTTGGCGAGCAGGATGAGGTCCAAGACAGTTCTCCGGTGGCGGGCAAAGCCGGCGATCTTAGCGATCGCTTGCGACCGCCCGCGCCGGGAGCCCGTCTGCCCGGCGAGAATGACGGGCTGATCCCGACCCTTCGCCCGACCCGACCGCCATGAACATCGAGCAAGCCCGCTTCAACATGATCGAGCAGCAGATCCGCACCTGGGAGGTGCTCGATCAGAACGTCCTGTCGCTGCTGTCGGTCGTCAAGCGCGAAGACTTCGTGCCGCCGGCTTATCGGTCGATGGCCTTCGTCGACACCCAGGTGCCGCTGCCCTGCGGCCAGTCGATGCTCGAGCCCAAGGTCGAGGCGCGCATCCTGCAGGAGCTCGCGGTGCAGCGCCACGAGCGCGTCCTCGAGATCGGCGCGGGCTCGGGCTACATGGCCGCACTCCTCGCTCACAAGGCGCAGCACGTGACGACGGTGGAGGTGCATCCCGAGCTCGCCCGGCTGGCGGCCGCGAGCCTGAAGCGGGCGTGGGTCCTCAACGCCACCGTCGTCGAGGTCGACGCGTCGGCCGGCCTGCCCGTCGAGGGCCCGTTCGACGTGATCGTGCTCTCGGGCTCGGTCGCGGAAGTGCCTCGCGCCCTGCTCGCCCAGCTGAAACCGGGCGGTCGACTCACTGCCGTCGTCGGCCAGCTGCCGATCATGCGGGCGGTGCTCGTCACGCGCGGCCAGGAGGCCGGCCACTCGACGGTGGAACTGTTCGACACCGTCGCGCCGCGCCTGATCGGATTCGGCGAGCCGAGCCGGTTCACGTTCTGATCCGCGGAGGCGTCCTCAGCGATGCGGCAACTGTCTGCGCCCGCGGCGCTCGCCCTCGCCGCGGCCCACGCGGACGATGCCCTCCCGGTCGTCTACCTCGACGTCAGAGAGCCGTGGGAGATCGCGATCGCGGCCGTCTCGGCGCCGGGCGCGCGCCTCGTCTGCATGCCCATGAGCGAGATCCCGGCGCTGCTCGCCGAGCTCGATCCGGCGCAGCCTGTCGTCTGCATCTGTCATCACGGCGCCCGCAGCGCGCAGGTCGTCGCATTCCTCGAGCGTTCGGGGTTCGAGTCCGTCTATAACCTCGCCGGCGGCATCGACGCCTGGTCGCGCGACGTCGATCCGTCAGTCGTGCGCTACTAGCGCCGAGCAGAACAACGCATTGCAAGGGACACCATGCCAGTGGAGACCGACAGCCGAACGCCCGCGCATGGGCCGGACCGGAAGCGACGAGCGAATCCGGTCGCGCGCGTGGCGCTGACGGCCACACTGATCGCCGCCGTCCTGCCGCAGTCGGCTTCGGCCCAGTCGCTGCTCGAGCTCTACGAAGCCGCGCACAGCTACGACGCGACCTATCTCTCGGCCCGCGCCCTCGCCGACTCGGCACCCTTTCGCGTCGAGCAGTCGAGGGCGCTGATGCGGCCGAGCGCAACCCTCTCGGGCAGCGGCGCGCGCGGCCAGAACCTGCCGACGATCGGCGGCAACTACGGCAGCAACACGATCGCCGCAACGCTCGCCGGCCGTCAGCCGCTCTTCAACCGCGGCAACCACGCGACGATCGCCCAGGCCGAGCGCTCGCTCGAGTCTTCACTGGCCGATCTCGACACGGCCGAGCAGGACCTGATGCTGCGCGTCAGCCAGGCCTACTTCGACGTCCTCGGCGCCCAGGACACGCTGCAGACGACACGCGCCAACAAGACGGCGATCGCCGAGCAGCTCGCCTCGGCCAAGCGAAACTTCGAGGTCGGCACGGCGACGATCACCGACACGCGCGAAGCGCAGGCACGCTTCGATCTCGCGACGGCGCAGGAGATCGCCGCCGACAACGATCTCGTCACCAAGCGCATCGCACTCGACCAGCTGGTGGG
>JAYVVB010000235.1:0-3403 GCA_043787455.1 Rhizobacter sp. | reverse complement strand
GCGCGCTTCCAGCTGCTCGAGGTCGAGCGCAGCCTGCCCTGATCGCCTCTCGACGCTAGCCGTCGCTGCGCGTCTTCAGCGCCAGCGCCTTGTTGGCGAGGCCGTCGGCCTTCTCGTTGCCGCGGTCGCCGTTGTGGCCGCGCACCCAGCGAACGCGAACGCGACGCTCATCGGCGGCAGCGAAGAGGCGCTTCCACAGCGCCAGGTTGGCGACCGGATCGCCCTTCGAGTTGCGAAAGCCTTTCCTCTCCCAGCCGGCGCGCCACTCGGTGAGGCCCTTGAGCACGTACTGACTGTCCGACACGAGCTCGACCTCGGCGCCGACCGGCACGAGCGCGAGCCCTTCGATCGCGGCCGTCAGCTCGGCGATCTGATTGGTGCCGAGGCCGATGAAGCCGAAGTGATCCGACTCGGTCTTGCCGTCGGGCGCGATCAGCACCGCGCCCCAGCCGGCCGGGCCCGGATTCGTCGGCGCGCAGGCACCGTCGGTGTACGCGGTCCACATCAGGGACGACCCGATCCGCACGTGTCGGCACTCGGCCCGGGCGAGGCGCGCGTCTGTTGCGTCACGGCGACCGGCGCGGGCGCGGTGGCGGCCGTGAGGCGCGCATCCTTCCTCACCAGGCCGACCAGCCTCATGCCGCGCACGCGCTTGACGGCGACGATGTAGTAGAGCGCGCCGAGCACTGGCCACCAGTGCTCGCCGGCTTGCTCCATCCAGCCGTAGCGCGACACCCATCGCGCCGAAGTCACCGGCGGGATGTAGCAGCCGAAGCGCCCTGCCTCGACCTCGAAGCTGAGCAGGCGCAGCCAGTCGCGCAGGCGTCGGTAGCCGATGAACTCGCCGGCACGCGGCAGGAAGAGCTCGCCCTTGGGCGCGAACGGCAAGCTCTGGCGCAGTCGGCCGAGGCGCTGGCGCGCACCCCACAGACTCGCCGGGTTGAAGCCGACGATGAGCGCGCGGCCTTCGGGCACGAGCACGCGCTCGACTTCGCGCAGGGTGAGGTGCGGGTCGCGGGCGAGCTCGAGCGTGTGCGGCAGAACGACGAGGTCGAGGCTGGCGGCGTCGAAAGGCAAGGCGTCGAAGTGGCAGCACAACGCCGGCGCCGCGACGATCGCAGCACCGTCGACGACCGCAGTGGCGCCGCAGTCGGATCCTTCGTCGACCGATGAAACGGCGGAGGTCGCTGCACGGTCGTCATCCCGCGGCGACTCGACGGCGAGCCAGCGATGCGGCATCCGGTTGGCGCGCAACGCGTCGAGCGGCGGCAGGCCGAGCTGCAAAGCGTGAAATCCGAACAGATCTGCCACTGCTTGATCGAGATGACGCTGTTCCCAGGCGAGCAGGTACTGACCTGCGGGGGTCTGCAGCCACTGGGGCAACTGTAGAATCGCGCCTTCCGTCATGAACCTTACCGCCCTGCCCGCGTTCGCCGAGAACCCACGCTGGATGTTCGACGCCAGCGCCCGCAGGGTCGTCGTCGATCCGGGCGAGTCGAGGCCGGTTGTCGAGGCGCTCGGCACCCGCCGCCTCCTGTTGGCCGCGATTCTAGTGACCCGCTCTCACGACGAGTCAGCCGCCGCCATCAGAACCTGGAAGAACGAATTCCGATGACGACCCGACCCGAGACGCAGACCGACAGGGCCGCACGCCTCCTTCTTAGGCTTGTGCTGCCCGTCCTCCTCCTCGCCGGCTGCGTCTCGGCGCCCGTGTCGCCCCCTTCGCCATCGGCCCCCGTCGCCGTCGCCACGCCGGCACCGGTGTCGAACGACGACACCCGACTCGCCATCGCCGCACCGAATGCGCCGGCCTCGCCCGGTGCAAATGAGGTCGTCGCCGCGCCGGTCCCGGTCGATCCGCTCCGGCCCGAGGTTCACCTCGACCTCGACGACCGCACCGCGCGCGTCGACCTCTGGGATCGCGTGCGCCGCGGCTTCGCGATGCCCGATCTCGACAGCGACCTCGTGCGCGACCGCGAGCGCTGGTACGCGTCCAGGCCCGACTACGTCGCGCGCATGACCGAGCGCGGTGGCCGCTATCTGTTCCACATCGTCGAGGAGCTCGACAAGCGTCACATGCCGACCGAACTCGCGTTGTTGCCCTTCATCGAGAGCGCCTACAACCCGCAGGCGATGTCGGTGGCGCGCGCTTCGGGCATGTGGCAGTTCATCCCGTCGACGGGCCGCGACTTCGAGCTCAAGCAGAACGTCTTTCGCGACGATCGCCGCGATGTCCTCGCCTCGACGCGCGCCGCCCTCGACTACATGCAAAAGCTCTACGGCATGTTCGGCGACTGGCACCTCGCGCTTGCCGCCTACAACTGGGGCGAAGGCAACGTCCAGCGGGCCATCGCCAAGAACCAGCGCGCCGGTCTGCCGACCGACTACCAGAGCCTGCGCATGCCGGCAGAGACGCAGGGCTACGTACCCAAGCTGCAGGCGGTGAAGAACATCATCGCCCGGCCGGCGAGCTTCGGCCTGAAGCTGCCCGAGCTGATGAACCACCCGTACTTTCTGAGTGTGCCAATCGAGCACGACATCGACGTCGGCCTGGCGATTCAGCTCGCCGGGATGCCGATCGACGAGTTCCAGAGCCTCAACCCGCAGATGAACCGGCCGGTGATCCTCGCCGCCGGCACGCCGCAGCTGCTGCTGCCCTACGACAACGCGAACCGCTTCGTGCGCGACTTGCCGATTCACCGTGGCCCGCTCGCGACCTGGACCGCATGGGTCGCGCCGAAGACGATGAAGCCGGCCGAGGCGGCGCGCACGGCGGGCATGAGCGAAGAGCAGTTCCGCGAGGTCAACCGCATCCCGGCACGGATGCTGATCAAGTCGGGCTCCACCCTGCTGGTGCCGCGCGGCAGCGCCTTGATCGCCGACGTCTCGAGCTCGGTCGCCGACAACGCGACCATGATGCTCACGCCCGACGGCCCGACGCTGCGCAAGATGTCTCTGCGCACCGGCAAGCGCGACAGCGTCGATTCGGTCGCGCGGCGCTATCGCGTCAGCGCGGTGCAAGTGGCGCAGTGGAACTCGGTCGGCGCCTCGGCTCATTTCGCGCCGGGACAATCGATCGTCGTCTACGTCGCGCAAAAGAGCGGCAAGGGTGCGGCCGCCCCCGCGCCGACGCGAACCGCCAAGGCGCACGGCGCGCGCAGCGCGAAGCTCGCCTCGAGCAGTTCGACATCGCCGAAGTCGACCGCGCGCGGCGGCGCGCACGCCAAGCCGATCACGACGCACAAGCACGTGCGCCTCGCCGGGAACTGAGGCCGGATCGGCGTTTCGGTGTCCGAAGGCGGGATGCAGACGCTGGTTCCGTTCGTTCGCGAGGCCGGTCTCGGTCTCGCCGTCGTCTGCCTGCATTCCAACGCGAGCACGTCGTCGCAATGGCGCGCGCTCA